>CBDTVC010000297.1:0-4761 GCA_965363925.1 uncultured bacterium
TATTCGGCCGAATGTCTGTTATGAGATCCAGCGTTTCCAGCGGATTCCTGGGAGCAATTCGACACTCTTCGCCAATCGTGAAGTCTACCTGCTCGTGAAACTCTGCGATGCCAAGAATACTGCCCGACACGAAGACGCCGCCGCTGAAGTAGGCCGGATTGGGGAAGCCGCCCGCCAACTTCATCCCAGCGTCGAGACGCATCAGTTCGGTCCTGATTCCGAACAGCGCCCGCGTCCAAAGCGAAATCCCGGCTAACGCGTACATCTGTCCTTCTATGTACCAACCGTTGTCGCCGCGCAAATAGTTCTCGCCCGTGCTACGGCCGCGGCTATCCAATCGGATACAGCGCAAGTCCTCTTTCGTTACTCCCACATCAAAACCCAGCTCGAAGTAGCCACTTATTCCAAACAAGATTAGATCGATTTCGGGTTCGACACGAAAACTTGCTCCTATCATAAAGCCAGTTACCGTTTTGCCCCCATCAGCGTCCTCACCGTTAGCCATTTCCGCAATTCGCTGTTGCTCGACCGGGTCAACTGGGTCGTCAAATCCAGGCACGGGTGGTAGTCGAAACGGCGGTAATCTTTCGCCCGCCATCACGTAACCGTTGAACGTTGCCAAATTTATGCTACCCACCTGCAAGCTTGCCTCAAACTTTTCCTCTAGGGTTCCAAAGTAAATTTGCCAGTAGTCTGGACCAATGTGCATACCTGCCTTCGCCGTGATTCGAAGAACCTCAAGATTGCCCGCCACGTTGAAATTCGCATCGAATACCGTGTCGCGGTTCGGCGTACCGTCCGCATTTACACCATTCTCAATTTTCTGAATCCTGATTTCCAACGTCGCACGGAGTTTGGGGTCTGCACGATCCGTCAATTTCGTCATGACATAAGCGTCGCCGACAAAACGAAGGTATTCGAAATTTCCACCTTCCCGGAATTGGACTTCGACAAACACGTCCATGTTGAAGGCATCGGGATTACCGGCAGTCCCGATGATGATCCCCGCCTTGAAGCCCCATGTGCCTTGTCTATCAGACGAAACCGCTCGATACTTGCTTGCGGCTGAAAGATTAGCCCTCGTCTGTTCGGCCGTATCGACAGCAGCCTGGCCGCTAACCTGTGAGAAATCGTTTGCACCATCACTATCGAATCCACCAGGCCCACTCATGTTGTACCATACCCCGCCAAGGATTCCGTAGAGTGCGACAGCACCGCCGATATTGATTCCACTCGTGATGTACGCCGCGGCGTCGACAAAAAAGTAGCCGTAGCTTTCACCGTTGTGCCTACGCTGACCGAACTCCGATGCCACGTTGATTCCAATCTGATCAGCGATCACCGCATGCAATTCGCCTCTGATACCAGAATCAATTGCCCCATCGTCGCTCTCCCTGTTCTTGTATATCTCGATGCAACCATCGATCGACAATACCTCCGCTTTTCCTCCAACACAGAAACGCGGCAAGCTGCCAGGGCCATCTTCACTGCCAAAGCCAACGTATTGAAAGCCGGCTGGCTCGGTATCAGTGGCGAGGTTTACGCGTCCCCACACGGTCAAACCTTCAGCGGACGCCCGGAAGACACCTCCACCAGGTAACTGCAAAGCCACGTCAAACGACAAGCCTGTGAGGATTCCAATTCGCCCACCGGCATCGCCGGATCCCGGTGCTTTGACCTCAATCCCAATGTTGGAGATATCCACGGCAAAACCCGAGTCGTCGGACGACGAACTACTGCTGGCGGTTGACGAACCGCCACTTGATGTACTTGAACTTTCTGAGCTAGAACCTCCGCCCGTGAAGCTACTTCGCGCCATGTTCGGTGCCTCGAAGTAAGGCTCAAATGTCATCACACGAAGTTTCTCAAGAGGAATACTGGTGATTGAGGCGGGGATCGGGGAATCGTCGTCACCAAGACCAATGCTGCCGTTCAATTCAGCCCCTGCGTGGACGGTGCCACTCTGATTTCCCACGCAAATCTTCGAACTCTCGCTGATGGTTAGATCCGCCAACCAGATGTCCCCCTTGATTTCACCCGTCGGCTTGACGAGCATCTCAAATATCAGATTCGGAGCATCGTCGCTTGACGAGCCCGAGCCGGATCGCGGAGCGAGCAAATCAGCACACTCAAATCCGAAACGTCTCGCCGCCTCAGAACCTGCATCCGTCGACGTTCTCGTCGATCCACCACCGCCCTCTTCTTCACGAAGAGATGCGGGCCGTGCCAACGTTGCTGAATATGCCAGCGGCGTTTCGGTGATCGGAATGCGGAACTGCCCGTTCAGGTTAGCTGTGCCAAACGAACTGTGGAGCACACTGATGGAAAGTTCATCTACGGAGAATTCCCACCCGCCCATGTCACCGGTACAAGTACTCGTACTCGATCCTTCTAGAGCTACCGCACCACAGTCCGTTGCGTCACTGCCATCTTCTTCCTTCAACGTGAGGAGATTGCGAACGGCAAAGGTGAAGTTGACACCGGTGCGGTCGAGCAGGACATTTCGAACCTGTAGTTCGATATTCTTGTCTTCGCCGAAGCTCCGGATCTCATCGGGCAGGCTCAGACGTACAGCGCCGAGGTAGAAACCAGTCCACGCTGGAGTCGACAGTGATCCCGGATAACCGGCCGGGAATGTCATACCGTCTGGATTCTGAACGGACGAGTTGTCGTAAAACATGCTCTCGACCGAGAACCAGAAACCGTTTGCATCGGATATTGCCGACGGCGTGAACTCGCGAACACCTGCAATCCACTGGAAGCCTGTTGCTTCGTGGACAGTCGCTTCGGCCGAACTACCCGACGACCCTCCGCCACTCGAATCACCTCCAGAACTGCCTCCCCCGCCTTCGTCAGAGGATGAGGCTGCTGGTCGAACTTCCACAACAAGTTTTGCGGTACTCTTTTGCGACTCATCCGCGATAACATCACCGGTCTCAGGATTCACCGGCACCAGCCAATCTCGAGGAAATTCGTGCCACATCTCCATCCGCAGCGCCTGCATTTCGCCGCAACGCCATTTCAGGTAAGTTCCAGTACCATCTGACGAGCCGGCCTTGAAGCGCATCGTGTAGTCTGGCAGATCGGCATCAAACTCGTTGAGCGTAACGGACAGATCGCTCGCAAGATAGAACGTTGCCTCTTCGCCGAACCCGCCGGGTGTCAGGCAAATCCCGCGCGCCCCGATGGCAAGGCGAGACTCCATTTCAGGGAGCGGTACGCTCATGACGGCATTGACTCGAGCACCGGTCGGCTTAAACTTTATGCCGACGATAGCAAGTAGGAGGAATTCTCCATCGATGTGCTGGTCGACACCAATCGGTAGCTGCACAGGATCGTTGGCCGATGTGAATGCGGAAATTATTCGACCTGTAGATTCAATGGCCTCCTGAATTTCGTTAATGTTTTCGGCCTGTCCGGTTGAGATGCTCATTCCCTCAGACATTTCCGTTACGCGGTCGGTATAGTCGCTGGTCAGAAGATCCGGCCGATCCGTTTTTGCCTTTGCCTCTCCAGACACTACCTCGTTGCCGCTATTGATTGCAATGCCCGAAAACTCCACGAGGATCGGTGCCCTCAGGTACGGCACGTGGACAGATCCTTCGCCGGAGAGCGAAGCGCCGGTTCCCGTAGCCGAAATGATCTTCATGTCGAACGCGCCAATTCGGACAGTTCGATTTAGGTAGGACGCTGCTACCCGTGCACGGTCGCCAGAGCCGGAGGGTGCCGTGAGAGTGCAGCCAGCTGCACACTCGGCCACTGCATTTCGATAGGTGAACTTGGCCGGTTCCGTTTTCAGTGACGAGGCTTCAGGCTCGCCATCCATATTGCGCGCCATGTCAATCCTGGCCTGCCACACGTACGACTTAAGGTCTTCGCCCGGGAAGTAATAGGGTGTGTCAGATTCTGCCGACGACCCACTAGCGACAAGCAACCGAAAGGTTCGATTTTCCTCGTTCAGTCGGACGAGTTGTTCGGCACTGCTGTTCGGGAAAGTGCGCTCAGCAACGCGATTGGCGGGCACCATGATCTCTGCAAGGTCCTCTTCGCCATCGGCTACACTCCAGACCTGGAGATATACGCCGGATACATGGGAGAGTGGGATAGCGAGCGACGACTGCGCTTCAAAAAGGGCGCTTGCACGCACTGCCTCGCCGTCTGCGGGAGCTGCAGCGGTGAACTGCAACTCAGCGTCGGGACGAGGGCCGGTCGCAACCCTCATTGGAAGGTGCGTCGTGGCGCTAACGGCTTCTGTTCCCTGCGTACCGGAGAACGTATACTCACCAGTTAGCAGCCGATCAGCGCCGCGGGCACGAATGTCTTCCATGAACGTGGCGGCCGTTCCAACGATACCTGTGTCATCCGCCGTTCCACCTGCGGGGACCGTGAGTATCGACGCTCTTGGGATCTCGAGTGGACCAAGTGTGAACTGACCCCGTTCGTCATGGAAGTACTGCGAAACTCCGGTCACCTGAATTTCCTGGTCGCCAACGTTACGGAAGCGAAAGGTCGCCGGATGACTATTTTCGCCTGAATAGAACGAGACCGGCGATGGCTCCTCGGTCTCGATTGAAACGAGCAGTGTCGAGTTCGTTACGGATACTGGATATCGGACTCGTGCCTTGACAGCGGAGGGGCCTCCGATCGCATAAAAGGTCACAACCGCTTCGGCCGTGGCCGGATCTCCAAGATCAGACAACAGGCGCGTGACGGCGGACTGCTGCAGGCCGAAAAACTTTTCGTCCGTCACCCGGGCTCCAG
>CBDTVC010000298.1:0-4753 GCA_965363925.1 uncultured bacterium
AGAACTGATTGTAGGTGTCTGCCTTCACAATCGTTTCGCCGGCGGTGAATAGCTCTATCCGCACAATCAGAGCAAGAGTACCAGCCACAAGGAATACAATTGCAATCGTGATCAAATACAAGATCGCGATACGCTTGTGGTCTACCGTCAATAGCCACGACTTGATCGACTTGTCGTGGTTGAGGTAGTTCTTGGGCGTCGACGTTTCGATTCCCGTCGACACAGCCATCGTCTCATTCATAGCTGCTACTGAATTGTCTTGATATATTCGATGATCTTCGTCACATCATCCGGACGAAGTGTAGAATAGGTTGCCGGCATAACGTTGGGATAACCCTCTACGATCTGCAAGGCAGATGCAACGATGGCACTGCGGAGATACTCTTCATCTGCAGTCGCAGTTGTGCCATCTGCAAACTGTCGTTCACTCCCAAACAGGCCTTTCATGGTGGGCCCAATGATGCGTGATCCGTCAACCGAGTGGCAGCTTCCACAAGCATTCGCCTGAAACAGCGAAGCACCTTGTGCGTCCAGCGGCCGATCATCACCAGCATCGAGCCATTGCTCAAATTCATCCGCCGGATGAACAATCACAGTTGCGAGCATTCCGGAGTGAGACGTACCGCAGTATTCAGTACAAAAGACTTCAAAAGTGTCAGGGCGCGTTGCCTGAAACCAGACGGACGAGTACCGATTTGGCAGCACATCCTGTTTGACCCGGAACTGTGGAATAAAGAAGCTATGGAGCACGTCCATACTAGACATTTTCATCTGAACCGGGCGACCTTCCGGGACGTGTAGCTCGCCGGTAACTTGCTTGCCATTCGGATAGGTGAAATCCCATTTCCACTGGCTGCCAACTGCCTCGATCACATACGATGAGGGCGGCGCAATACTCAATTTTAGATAGGACTGAAACCCTAGCGTAAACACGACCATACTTAGGCAAAGAGGAACAACAATCATTGCCGCTTCCAGGTATTTGCTTTCGTGCACAACTGGCGGAATAAACGATTCGCTCTTACGGCGGTATCGGATTGCGAAATAGATCATCGCCGCCATCACGCCCACAAAAATGACAACCGAGATCCAGTAGACCAGATAAAAGAGCCAGTCTATCTCGGCGGCCATTGTCGATCCGCCCTCCGGCATCCAGAAGGTTCCCATACTAGAAACAGATTAAATTACTGATGATTATTCCGACCGCTTATCCGCGGCGAGTATCCAGCGCAGTGAGTGTACCACTCGCCAACGCATTAGTCACTTGCGGCAAATTTGGCCCAACCGGGTCCAGACGAAGCCTGTTTGCGGTCCCTTCGGCGAAGTCCAATGAAAAGAGCAATTAAGGCTCCAATCATCAAGAAACCTCCAAGTCGCATCAGCTTGGATGCTTGCAATACGTACCCACTTACGGTTGCATCGTACTGATAGCAAAAGAGTATCAGCCGATCAAGTGACGTCCCGACTTTCCCCTCTGAGGCCTCTACAAGTGCCGTTCTCACGTCCCGCGGGGGATACTCAATACCGTAAAGGTACCTCGTGATTTTTCCGTCTGGCCCCGCAAATATAAGGACCGCCGGGTGTACAAACTGCTCCGCCCTCTCAATCCACTTAAACTGAAAACCAGCAGCAGTAGCGAGTTGATTGATATTTTCCTCTGATCCCGTCAGGAAGTGCCATCCCGCAGCAGTACCCTCCTTTCCAACCTGGGCAACAAATTTTTCTTTCTGACGAGCTGCAAGGTCTGGCGTCTCGTTAGCAGCTATGCTAACAGTCACCACATCAAACTCAGCTCCCGCGACCCAGTCCATTTTACGGAGCGTTTTGGCCAGTCCGTCCAGAACGATGCTACACAACATCGGACACTCGTGATATGCAAAACTAAGGAGAACGGGACGCGTGCCCCCAAAGTAGTCACCTATTACAACGGACCCACCTGTCGCGTCTTTAAACTCAAGACCCAACGGTAGATACTCACCCAAGTGCTCCACGACGCCCGCGCCTTCAATCTCGCCGGTGAGGCGATCATCCATCTGCGCGACGGCAGGCACTGAGCCAGCCACGGAGAGTAAGGTCGCCAGTAAGATCACAATCGACAGACTTCTGGAGGCTGCTACCGGGCCACTCGACGGACGGCATCCGTCGAGTCGTACATTATTCAGAAAGATGCCGTTAGTGAAGCAGGGCAATTTGATTCCATTGAGAGGACTGCGACAACTCGAAACCTTAAATTCGCGACCGATCAAAAGTATCCAGTTTTCGCAAAAAATAGTACAATCCGATCAATGCCGGATTGTTGTGCCTTTTGCTTATCGAGGCATTACTGAGGAAACCACGCGGCCATCACGGCTCTGCTCCCTGTTTACCATCAACTCCATTGCGCGATCAATCGGAATCTGATACTGACCGGCAGCGCGGTCAACTACGCGATAGTTATTGAGCTTCGTCAACGCCATCGCGTCAGCGTTACTCTTTACTGGCGAGCCCGATTCAGTGGTTGCCCGAAGGGACAATGTGTGAATGCTCTTGTTCGCAATCGGAAAAATCAGGACTACCGCGAGCAAAATTGGCACCAGAACCATCCCGCCACCCTGCCGGATAATTCGACCAACTTCGAGCCCTTCAGGCTCGGCGGCAATGTGCAGTTCGTGTGTGTCTTCCATTTCGCGTTACGTTGATACAGGTCTAGATCAGCTTATTTCGTAATCGGCCGAAAAATTATGTGGTAAATGCAATCGATTTTGCCACCTGTGGATCGTTTTGCGGCACAAGGCTATGTCGATTAAGTCGGTACATGAACGCTCCGAAAAACAGGCCAAACAGGCCGAAACCACATGCCAAAGAAATCCAGCTAATACTTGCATGTTCAGCGCCACGGGCTGGCATGATTAGCCAATGCATGTCGAACCAGTTCAGTACGATGAACCAGACCGCCACACCCGCCAACAACGAGCCTCGACGCTTAACGGTTCGGGCGAGAAGCACCCAGAAAGGAATTATAAAGTGACCGGCCAGCAAGATGGCTGAATGCACTTCCCAACCGTGCTCTAGTCGATGCCGATACCAAAGAGTCTCTTCCGGAAGATTCCCAAACCATATCAACATGTACTGACTAAACGCGATGTAAGCCCAGAAAACTGTGAAGCCAAACATCAACCGTCCGAGATCGTGGTAGTGCTCCTCGGTGACAATTCCGTTAAGTCCCTTGTTACGCTGAAGTAATGCCGCCGACAGCGCAATCACCGCATGTGCAACCCAGAACGACGCAGCGAAGAAGTAGACACCGAACATCGTTGAGAACCAATGCGGGTCTGTCGACATCACAAAGTCGTACGACGCGAACGACGTTGTTATCGCAGTGAAGATTAAGCCGATCGCACTGATCTTGCGCTGCCGCGCCGGGATCGACGGATCGTCCTCCAGGTCCTGCCGGATTGACGAACGATACAGCAGAAACGAAATCAATGACCATCCGACGAAATACAATAGTGCTCGTCCGATGAAGAACGGCACATTCAAATACACTTCCTTTTCTTTCAGGATCGGATCAAAATGTGCATTGGTCGGATCCATCACGTCGGCATGAGACCAATGATACAGGTCATGCATACCAAAAAATATTGGTAGCGAAAGCAAAGCGAGCAGTGGAAACGACCACATCAAGCTCTCCGCAATTCTCCGAACAACTACGCTCCATTTTGCTTTTGTGAGATGCTGGATCAACACGAAGAACAGTGCGCCGAGTGCAATAGTCAAACAAAAGGACCACGCAACGAGGTAGGAGAAGAAGAACTGGTTGCTGTCCGTCACATAGCCAACCAATGCGAGTGCCATACCTGCCACACCAACCATGATCGGCAACATCCAGAGCAACTTGTTATACGTTGGTCGGAACGGTGCTCGTGCAAACTGTTCTGTTGGCTGAACGGGGTCGATAAGCCAGCCAGCTAAAGATGATTTCAGAGTGTTCGCCATAAAGCGACTCTTGTCTCGCGTACGTTAATAGAATTAATTGCGGATGACCGTTCCAAGACGGACAGTCCTTTTGCGACAACACTAACTGCGTCTCGCTGTCTAATTTTATTGCCCGATTCGTGCCATTTCACTGGCGGGAATGTCGGCTGCTCCTGCGGCTTGGCCCAGTTGCAATGCGCGGATGTATGATACAATCGCCCACCTGTCCGCAACTGGAATCTGCTGCCCATAACCCATCATCGAGCGGATGCCGTTTGTAATCACTTCGAAATAGTGGCCATCCGGCTGTTCACGCATCAAGTCGGTGTGGTAGGACGTGGCGGGGACAAATCCATAGTCCCCAGTCATCACTGGTCCCAGACCATCACCGGCCTGCCCATGGCACGGTGCGCAGTAAATATTATATCGATCCTTTCCTCGTTCAACGAGATCGGTTGTTACCGAAACAGGTGCAAATTGGACCAGATCACCATTTGATTCACGGCCTGCAAAGAAGCGAGTGTCGTCGCGCAAGAATCCACGCGCAACCGTCCCGGCCACCTTGGGTCTCATTGCCCGACCATCCGCAAAAAACTTGCTCGCTTCCTGCGGATCGAGTCGCTCCTGGAAATCCATATTTGGATTGATATGGATAGGCGGTTTCTTAGACGTCGTGTGTCGGCAACCACCCAGAAGTAGGGCGCCGGTAAACAGGAACGTAAGTAGTTTAAAACTAGTCATGAATCGTATTGAACTCAGGAATGATGTCGCGAGCCTTACGCCATTTCGACGTCATCCC
>CBDTVC010000299.1:0-4753 GCA_965363925.1 uncultured bacterium
GGCGAACGCTGTTGTCATCCAGTCTGGAGAGACATCGTCATCTGAAGAAGAATCGATTATTGCGGCCTTTGCTGGGGTAGTTGGCGACGATCCTTCAACGAAACCCCGTTCTCCACGTCTGCCAAGTGTTTCGGAGCTTCGCAAGAATTTGGAGACACAGGCAATGAAGCGGGACGTCAGTCATCCCTCAGACGAAAGCGACTTCTCTCCGTTGGATGTCCGCGACCGTGTCGTGATCAAGTTGATCTACGACGAGTTGATCCGGATTGAAGACGTCGAGAAAGCCTGGCACAAGTGGCAATCTGAGTTGGCAGAAGGAGCACACACCCCACTTTGGCGTGTCCTTGCTAGTGATGATGCCATGGATGCCGAGCAGATTTTTGCGGAGGCCGCGCGTGTATACTCATTTAAGTCGGTCCAGATAACCGACGAGGATCTGACACAGTTTCTTGACGAAACGGCCGGTGGTCTTTCCGACGATCAATGGCTCAGTTTTGCGGAGCTGGAGTTGGCGCCGGTCGCGTTTACGAGTGAATCCTCTGGCGATGGTAACCGACTGATCTTTGCCACTCACGATCCCGCAAGGCCGGATCTGTTCCGCAAGCTTAAAGACTTGGGCTTTCGGCAGTTCGAGGTGCAGTACGCCCCCCGGCAATTTGTGCAATCAATACTCGAAGCCTTTGTCAAACCCGAAGAGGAGGAATACGGATTTTCAGACGGAGACGATTTTGCGTTTGACCTCGGCTCCTCTCAGGCTGAAGAAAAGTCCGGGCTTCTGGATGAAGAGGCGCTCGACGCGGAAATCAATCGTTCCGCACTCATAAATCTATTTGAGAAAACCCTGTATGACGCCGTGCGCATGGGGGCTTCGGATATTCATATCTATCCGAATCAGCACAAGCAGATTGAAATCCGAATGCGCGTCAACGGACTACTGTCGAGGTGGCACGTTGAGGATCGCGTACATCCAGAGTCGTTCCTGGCCGTTGTCAAAGACAACTCCCTAAACGTTGATCGTTTCGAGCGCGACAAGGGACAGGACGGATTTATTCAGCGTACGATCGACTCAACGATTATTCGATTTCGTGTATCAGTAATTCCGATCGCCAACCAGAGCCTGGATGTTAGATCCGAGAGTATTGTTATTCGTGTGCTTGATGACCGAAAAGTCGTCAAGGACTTGAAGATGCTGGGGCTCAATCAACTTGCACTTGATCGATTTAACTGGGCGATTCGGCAACCGTACGGGATGGTGATTCTTACCGGACCAACAGGTTCTGGTAAGAGCACAACGTTGCTGGCTTCTCTCAGCCAGGTTGTGGATCCGAAGATAAATGTAATTACGGTTGAAGATCCGGTAGAGTACATTATTCCGGAGGTCCGGCAGGTCAAACTGAATCACAAGTTTGGCCTCGAAGACGCGCTTCGATCAATCCTTCGACATGACCCGGACGTGGTTATGGTGGGGGAAATGCGGGACCAGGTGACGGCTGAGCTCGCCATTAAGTTGGCAAATACCGGTCACCTTACGTTCTCGACGCTGCATACGAATGATGCGCCAAGTTCTGTAAGTCGTCTCTTCAAGATGGGCGTAGAGCCGTTCCTGATTGCTTACGCGATTAACCTCGTTGTAGCCCAGCGACTGATCCGAAACCTCTGTCCATCGTGCCGCAAACAGGGTGATCCGGACAAGATTAAACTGAAACATGTTGGTTTTACGGCGAAGCAGATTTCGGAGAGTGTCTTCTACGAACCAACGGTTAATATGAATTGTAAGAAGTGCAAAGGGACCGGTTACAATAGTCGACAGGCTATCACTGAGACGATGCCGTTTACCCCTGAAATCCGGGAATTGATAGTGAGTTCGACGGAGTTTATTCCCGAAGACGCCATTCGCAAACTGGCTGTAAAGCAGGGGATGGAGACGTTGCAGGCGTGCGCCCGAGGCCTGGTTATGGACGGCAAGACTTCGGTAACGGAAATGATGCGTGTGGTGTTTACCGGGTTGTAGAACGCGGTTATACACGGTTGTAACACACGGTTGTAAAACACAGCTGAAGATGCGCCGGTAAGGAAGCAGCAGACGCGTCTGCCAACGACGCCACCGGATTTTGGGGAGGGCGCAGTGCTTTTAGGTCCCGACCTACCGGCCGATTGCGGACAAATGGTTGTCTAGATTTCGTCAGGGCAAACCATCCTTTGGGTCTTGAGTCAGACCCGAGTGCTGCTTTTTGAGTTCGAGCAGCGGGCGGCAGTCGCCGTTGCACCCACGCGTTGCCCAATTTGAACCGAAGCGATCACTCACTCTGGGCACGCGGACGCTAGTTAAAAAAAAGGGGGTCTACCGATCGGCAAACCCCCCAAACAAACTCGCACATCAGCACAGACAGTTACGTCAGTTCCGACCTTGGCCCGTATAGGCCTTTCTACTCTGCGGCGTCGACATGAACTGACTTTCGGTCCTTGCGACCTGTCGTAAATCGAACTCTGCCGTCGGTCAGCGCAAACAGCGTATCGTCACCACCACGGCCAACGTTTACGCCAGGGTGAAATTTGGTACCGCGTTGACGGATAATGATGCCGCCAGCTCTCACCGCGGATCCTCCGAAAATTTTTACACCAAGCATTTTCGGGTTCGAATCGCGCCCGTTCTTGGTGGAGCCCATCCCTTTCTTATGTGCCATTTCTTCAGCCTCCTGTTTCCCTTTTCACGAGCGACGTGGCAACTTGGCGACGTCTAAATTCATCCTGATCGGGAGTAACAGTTTTTCTTGTTGAGATTACGAAAGTGTGAGAGAGCTAACCGTGGTGCTCGCAGCGGAGTCCACTCGGTCGGACAATCTATTTGACCTTGATCGAATTAATTTCGATCTGGGTGTACGGCTGTCGATGCCCTTTTTTTACGCGATAGCGTTTGCGACGCTTCTTTTTGAAAACAATGACCTTGTCCGCCTTGACGTGGTCCAATACTTTTGCCTTAACAGCAGCACCCTTAACAACAGGCTGGCCGACGGTAACGGCTTCGCCGTCAACAAGCAACAAAACGCGATCAAAGGAGACCGATTTGTTTACTTCCGTCGCTTGTAGAGGAATGTACAGCTTGTCCTTTTCGGACACTTTATATTGCTTTCCAGCAATGTCAACGATGGCGTACATAACTTCGATCCTCTTCTTGTGAGCGTACTGCCTTCTGACAGACGCGAGAGATAAATTTGGGTGTGCCTGGTCCCTTGTACCCATCCGGGTTTTAAACGGGGTTTGGCATAGCCCGATAATATACGAATTCGGCGGAAACTGGGCAATGGCCGTTCGGCCTGAAGAAGACCCTGTCTTTTGAGCGAAATCGAAAGATCACGGAAAGTGCCCTAGTAGTCACTAATCAGCGTATTTGTTGTACGCAATCGTTCGATAACATCATGGAAATTGTAGTGCCGGGTCTCGGGCCGTCCATCCGCCCAGGGAAGGTTTTGTGTATTGGAAGAAACTATGCGGCTCACGCTGCCGAGATGAAGAGCGCCGTGCCTTCGAAACCGATGGTCTTCTTGAAGCCATCGACGTCTTTGATCGGCAATCACGGAGTAATAGAGATTCCGGCCTCATCGCGCGAGGTACATCATGAAGTGGAGCTGGTTGTCGCCATCGGGGAGGGCGGAAAGAACATTCCAAAAGAAGCTGCCATGAACCACGTTGCTGCTTATGCAGTTGGGCTGGATATGACGGCACGGGATATCCAGGCGGTTGCAAAAGAAAAAGGGCACCCATGGTCTGTCGCGAAGGGTTATGACACGTTTGCACCTTTAGGCGACTTTGTTGCCGCTGATAACATCAGGGCACCGCAGGCGCTCAAAATCTCGCTCAACATCAACGGCGACGTTGTGCAGGACGGAAACACATCGGATATGATTTTTCCGATTGATCACTTGATAGCCTACTGCTCGTCAATCTTCACGCTGGAACCCGGCGACCTGATCTACACGGGTACCCCGGAAGGAGTCGGACCCATCAGCGCTGGCGACGCGCTAGTGGCTGAAGTTGCGGGCTGCCCGCCGCTCACTGTGACGGTTGGGTAGTCTGCATTATCTGGTCGACCAACTCGTTTGCAGTTAGTCGCGGCGTTATTTCGAGGAGCGCTCCGTTTGACAGAATTGCGACCTCGGCTGTCATCGGACGCAAGTTGTACCGGGACGCCATCGACGCCGAATACGCACCAGCGTCAAGAATAGACAGCAAGTCTCCTTCGCGGATTTCCGGGATTAGTCTGTCGCGGGCAAAGAAGTCTCCGGTCTCACAGATATTACCGACGACGTCGTAGGGCTGTGGTACAGCATCGCCGTTTGTCAAGTTTACGATGTTATGATACGCCCCGTAAAGAGACGGACGAACAAGATGATTCATTCCCGAGTCGGTTCCGGCGAATCGACGAGTGGTTGTTTGGTTTATTGCATTTATTCTTGTGAGGAGTATCCCCGACTCAGCGACAAGGAAGCGACCAGGTTCAAACCAGACCTCAATACCTGACTCACGCAGGTTCTGAAGAGCGGGCCCAACAAGATCGGCCACTCGCGCAAGGTCCAACGCCGGTTGATCGGTTCTATACGAGATGCCGAACCCGCCACCCATGTTGACGAACTTCAGGTCTGGCATCTTCTTCGCCATCTCGGCGACCGTCCCAAAAGAGGTCGCGGCCGGGTGCAGGGTCTCGGCATCCTCGCGCAGGTCACCAGCCTTGGACGCTGCCTTTGCGACCCCCAGC
>CBDTVC010000300.1:0-4740 GCA_965363925.1 uncultured bacterium
TAGCGGTATGTAGCATCGCGCGATAGTCCTGCCCAAATTTTACACGCTCCACCTAGAGAATGCAAAACAGCATGTTTTCCTGCTATCTGATCGGTAGCGAGTCTCTTCTAATACAATGTGCCGAGTCACTTCTGGCGAACGGCCACGAAATCCGAGGCATCATTTCGGACACGCGGCAGATTCGAGATTGGGCGGCTGCGAATGCCATCAAGCCCATTGAACCCTCCGAGCAGTACGCTCCGCTCTTTGCGGATGAACCGTTCGACTACCTGCTCAGCATTACCAACTTTTCGATCATTCCGGACAAAGTGCTGGAGCTGCCGATTCTCGGGACGATCAATTTCCACGACGGCCCACTCCCCGCCTATTCCGGACTAAATGTTACCACATGGGCGCTGGCCGAAGGACAATCTAGCCACGCAATTTCCTGGCACATTGCCGAAGCCGGAATTGACACGGGCGACATTATCGTCGAAAAGGAGATCGACATTGCTCCAGATGAGACGGCTTTCTCGTTAAACACGAAGTGCTTCGAGGCAGCGATCGCCTCCTTTCCGCTGCTTATTAAGTCTCTGGAGTCCCGATCTCTTTCAGGTCGGAGCCAGAATCCTGACAACGGTAAGTACTTCGGCAAGTACCACCGTCCGCGCCATGATGGCGTCATCGATTTTCGTGAAAGTGCCGATGATCTGGTTCGTCTTATCAGAAGCCTGGATTTCGGGGCATACGACAACACCGTCGGGACCGCAAAATTCATATTGGGCGACATGTTGGTCGTTGTTGGCGGGGCACAACTTGGTGCAACTTCCTCCAAGCCCGCAGGAACCATTACGCGTTGTGCAAAGGACGAGATTCAAGTCGCCACCGAAACCGCCGACATCATTTTGTCTAATCTCCGGGTTGTCCTGGACTCTGGCAAAATTGGTTTACCTGACCTCACAACGCGTCTGTTTGTTGGAGATATAGTTCCAGCGCTACCGGACGCCATTGCCGCAGACCTCGATCAGTATGCCGAACGCACGGCACGCAACGACGTACGTGCTCTCACCGTACTTGTGGATCCAAAGCCCGCCACGATAAGCAGCGGCTCGGCGACCGAAAAGGACAGTGGATTTGAGACCCACGAGTTTGTACCGGCATCGGCAACAATCGACGGCAGTTTTTCGACGGCTTCAATTTCTGCCGCGACCCTGGCAGCCTTTTTGTCGAAGTACTGCAATCAGGGAGATGTAGACCTGAAGGTTTTTTCACATGGAGACATTTCAAGTGCCGACCTCGACGTCCTCTACCGCAATGGCGCACCACTGCGGTTGTCGTTCGCAGATGTAGCTGTACCATTTGGCAAGACGGTTGCAAGGATCGCCAAGCGACTCGGACGATACGAAGACTTTGCAAAAGTATCCGCCGATCTGTCTGATCGCTATCGTTCACTTCCTACCGTTGACTCGCTCGATACGGTCGAAGTGCATTTCGCAGATACTGCGCAACATCCTGGACCCACTGCTGGCCTCGCAGCCACGGTTGACGGCAACGGGACGATGTGGTTCGTTGCCCGCAAGTCAAAGATCGGAAGTGACTCCTTTCAGAACTTCCGGAAACAGTTCGCGCAGTTCAGTACGTATGCCGCACGCCGACCCGACGCCGCCTTTAGTGGAATCGGATTGCTTGCCAAAGATGAATACGACAAGATCATTCGCGAGTGGAATCAAACTGCGACGAGCTACGAGCGCACCCCGATTCCAGAACAATTTCGAGCAGCCGTTGCGTTGCACCCAGACGCCATCGCACTTGTCACGGATCGCGAAAGACTAACGTACGCTGAACTAGATCAACGCTCTGGGCAGCTTGCCAACCGATTGATCAAGCGCGGGGTAAAAACGGGAGATCGAGTCGGTTTGTGCACCGATCGCTCCGCTAGTATGATGATTGGCCTGTTGGCAATCTTGAAGGCTGGCGCTGCTTACGTACCGCTTGACCCTGACTTTCCGCGTGATCGCTTACGGTACATTGCCGGTGATGCGCAGGTGGCGGACCTGATTTGCCTTCGAAAGTATGCCGGATTGTTCTCCGACTATACTTCGAAGACACTCGTTCTCGATCAGTCTGACTGGACGTCCGAATCTGCCGACGTTCTGGACGTTACGATTGGCGGTGACGATCTCGCATACGTCATTCACACGTCGGGCTCGACCGGAAAACCGAAGGGCGTCATGGTTCGACACCGTAACGTTGCCAACTTCTTTGTTGCGATGGACGAGGTGCTTGATTCAAAAGGCGGCACATGGCTGGCAGTCACAAGTTTGTCGTTTGATATTTCGGTACTTGAACTCCTGTGGACGCTTACGCGCGGATTCAAAGTTGTCCTCGGCTCTCCCGTTAAACCTGCACGGGAAACAACAGTCCTTGAAAACCAGAATGTACCGGTTGAATACAGTCTGTTCTTTTTTGCAGCGTCGTCTTCACAAGTGCAAGGTCAGCGTGACCAATATCGCCTCTTGCTGGAGTCCGCACGCTTTGCTGATGAACACGGTTTTGTAGCCATCTGGTCACCGGAGCGACACTTCCATTCGTTTGGCGGACTTTATCCGAATCCGGCTGTTACGAACGCGGCTCTCGCAACAATTACTCGAAACGTCCGGCTTCGTGCAGGAAGCCTCGTTGCACCGCTACACCATCCGATACGGATGGCTGAAGAATGGTCAATGGTCGACAACTTGTCGGGAGGACGCGTAGACGCCGCGTTTGCGGCCGGTTGGCAGCCAAATGACTTTGTGCTCCAGCCACAGAATTTTGAGGATCGCAAGAACATCATGTTCGGCCAAATCGAAACGATTCAAAAGCTTTGGGCGGGCGAAAAGGTTGATTTTGTTAAGGCGGACGGCGAGACCGTGTCAGTTTCAACACTCCCCCGTCCAGTACAAAAGACCTTTCCCGTTTGGATCACAGCCGCGGGAAATCCTGAAACATTTGCCCTTGCCGGCAGCAAGGGATACAACATTCTTACGCACTTGCTCGGACAATCCGTCGATGAGCTTGAAGAGAAAATTCGGGTGTATCGCGAGGCAGAAAAGGCTGGGGGGCATTCCGGTGGAACGGTAACGTTAATGTTACATACGTTTATAGGCGACTCGGTAGATTCCGTACGGGAAATTGTTCGCGAACCAATGAAGGCGTATTTGTCGACGGCAATGAACCTTGTAAAAGCGGCTGCCTGGTCGTTCCCGACGTTTAAGGAAATGACGATGACGGATGAAGGTCGATTCTCAATGGAACACCTTTCGGGTGATGACCAAACCGCCATTCTCGACTTTGCGTTTGACCGATATTTTGAGGGGGGCGGGCTCTTCGGTTCCGTAGAAAGTTGTGCGCCGTTCGTTGACAAATTGAAAGGTGTTGGAGTAAACGAAATTGGGTGCCTGATTGATTACGGCGTTGACGTCGACCTTGCTCTGTCTGCCCTACCCGAACTTGCACGCTTGCTCAGGGAGAGCAACCCCACAGAAGTGACTCGGACAACGCCGTCCGGTGACGGAATGCCGGATACTGCGGCTCCATTTGTCGTCGCTCGGACCGATGCTGAGGCAGCTGTCGACCTATCGATGTACGGACTGGCTTTGCGCGAAGGTGTTACGCACATGCAGTGTACACCCTCGATGGCGCGGATGCTTGTCGCGGACGAAGAGGGCCAGCAGGTTTTGGGTAAACTCAAACAATTCCTGGTGGGTGGCGAAGCGCTCGACTCTGACCTCGGCCGAGACATCCTGACACACACAAACGCGACCCTCACAAATATGTATGGGCCTACCGAAACGACAGTTTGGTCATCGTCGTGGTCGGTCACAGGTAAGGAAGATGTGATGCCAATCGGCCGCCCGATCGCAAATAACGCTGTCTATGTGCTCGGTCGAGACGGCTCTCCCGTCTCGCAAGGCTCCATCGGTGAGCTCTTTATCGGAGGCGATGGAGTAACTGCAGGGTATTTGAATCGACCGGACTTAACAGACGAACGCTTCGTACCGGATCCTTACTCTCAGCGAAGCGGAAAAATGTATCGTACGGGTGACCTATGCAGGTTCCGACCCGATGGCGTTCTTGAGTTTCTTGGCCGCAACGACCATCAGGTGAAAGTTCGCGGGTACCGAATCGAGCTTGGCGAAATTGAAAAGGCGCTACGGGCCGACAAATCGGTTAGTGAAGTCGCTGTTGCCGTTGAAAAGCGTGCTGGTGATCCAATAATTGTGGCGTATCTGATTGAGCGTTCTGATGGCGTCTTCTCAAAAGACCTGGCCCGCACAGAGCTTGAGAAGCGTCTGCCGCCATACATGGTGCCGTCGCAATTCAACGTTCTCTCCTCCTTTCCTCGCACGCCGAACGGCAAGCTGGATCGGAAGGCACTTGCCAGCCAAAAACCGAAGGCTACAAAAGAAACCGTAGTTCACACTGAAGCAATTGCACCGGAGAGCGATCTGGAACAAACGATTGCAGACACGTGGAAGAAGGTTCTTGACTTGGACTCCATCGGCGTTACAGATAATTTCTTCGATATTGGTGGACACTCCTTGTTAGCTGTACAGGTAAACGCCCAACTTAGTAGTGCACTGGGTGAGTCCCTTTCTTTGATCGATATCTTTCGCTTCCCGACTGTTCGCTCATTTGCCGAACACTTGAAGGGCCGTCAAAGTGGACAACCAAGTGAAGCGGTAACAAAAGGATCCTCCCGCGCTGAAGCGCGTCGTGCTG
>CBDTVC010000301.1:0-4714 GCA_965363925.1 uncultured bacterium
ACAACTCCGTCTCGAGGCTCGCAGGGTTCAGTTGTGTCGCATGCTGAAAGTAAGACAACGGCTGTCAGACAGGTAGCGATCGCAATAGGGCCTGTAAAACGTTCTTTTAACATTTAGGAAAGTCTATTCGAATGAGATGGATAGGGCCACCATCAGTTCTTAGGAGCTCGCGGAGATGCTTGCGATAGATCTCGGTTGCATGTCCGCTGTGAGGTTAGCAATTATGGGGCGATCGAACGACATAGGCCTAAGAGAACACGACGAAGACAACAGTCTTTTCGACAATCGAACTAGACATGGCGCTAGGAGGGACCGATAGCCTCGGAAGAGGAAGGCGCCTTGCCAGTGATTGTTCACCAGGAATTCCCCCCGGGGCTGCCACCCCTGTCCCCTCTGCGACAAAGCCAATCATCCCGCACGTCGAGAACACTTGCAACCTTGTACGCACGTCTTTGAACAATTCTCCGATAACGAATTACACCGACGTTTACGCCGACGAATTAGACCGGGCCCAGACGTCTTAGGCGCTCTCCAGTCGTTCCAACGCTGCTACATTGTCACGAACATGCTGCGCTGAATCATTCAACAACGCCATCTCCTCCTTGTTCAGATCTACTTCAACCACCGATTCGATCCCATTCTTACCCAGTTTAACAGGCGCACCGATAAAAAGTCCATCCAATCCGTATTGCCCCGTCAACCAAGCCGCAGCCGGGAGCACCCGCCCAGAATCTTTAACAATTGCTTCAACCATTTCCGCCGCAGCGGCACCCGGAGCATACCACGCCGACGTACCCATGAGCTTCACGATCTCGCCGCCACCTGATTTTGTACGCGCAACAATCGCGTCAAGTTTGTCGGAATCGATCATCTCGGTCACCGGGATACCGCCGACACTCGTATAGCGGGGAAGTGGTACCATCGTGTCGCCGTGACCACCTAGTAAAAGCGCCCGAATGTCCTTCACCGATACGCCAAGTTCCATCGACAAGAACGCTCGATACCGAGCTGTGTCCAGGACACCCGCCATCCCCATCACTCGATTGCTCGGGAAGCCACTCGCCATGTAAGCGACGTATGTCATCAAGTCGAGTGGGTTTGAGACAATAATTAGAATGGCGTTCGGGCTGTGCGGTACAACCTGCTCAGTTACGGACCGCACAATCTTGGTGTTGATTGCCAGAAGGTCGTCGCGACTCATTCCTGGTTTGCGCGGTGACCCTGCTGTAATGACACAGATATCGGAACCCGCCGTGTCCTTGTAGTCATTTGTACCGACGACCCGCGTGTCAAAATTGTGTATCGGCGCCGATTCCTGCATGTCCAGCGCCTTACCCTGTGGAAGGCCTTCAACAATATCGATTAAGACAACTTCTTTGACCATGTCTTTGCGAGCAACACATTCCGCAACTGTAGCTCCCACATTACCGGCTCCAACAACTGTGACTTTCATTAGGGTAAGTCTCCGTTTCTCAATAAATCCAGTGGTGTCCCGTAAGATACGTTCCAGACAAAAGCGATTCGGCCAAAACGCGCAAATTCTACTGTATTATATCAGAAATATTGGTCTCCGGATCGAATAGACAGTCGTTGTGGATGCAGTTACAACAATGCAACACATCTTCTATATCACAAAAGTATCAGCCTTAGTTGGACGAATCGCCGAGGCGCCTCTTGACTCCGTTGTGGTTTGATGGATCTCAGCCCCATTACGTGCGTCTGACCTCTGACTAAACTTGGGTTCACTCTATCCGCCTCTGGCGTGCATTATATGCCTCAACGCGCTCAACCTTCCGACCGCCTACCCGGGAAATCTCTCGCTGCGAATTACGCGTGCGGTACGGCTACACCTGAAAGATTGTCCTTTCGCCACATGTATGCCAATTCTCTCGGCTCCAACCTCTTCGGTGCTCTGGTCGCACTGCTCATCGTTCTTGCCGGGGGACTGATCGGATGTGCGTCCACGTCCGAGAGTCCAGCCGAATTAGAGTCTGCCATGGTCGTTGCGAGTGGCTCAACGGCTACCCCGACCAAGTCAGCCGAGCTACCCCACAATGTTATTGTTCTGATTCCAGACGGTTGTGGGCCCGCAAGCCTGATGATGGCGAGAGACTTTGCTCGGGCAACGGGGCTCCGTGAAACGTTGTACCTGGATGAGATTCTGGTTGGGGCGGTTCGTACCAGTTCGGCAAATCGAGAGGTCACCGATTCGGCCGCTGGAGCAACGGCGTTTGCCTGCGGTGTCAAAGCGAACCACCAGGCAGTCGGCGTTGACGCGTCGGGGCAACCGGCAACGTCCGTTTTGGAAGTGGCGGAGCAACTGGGAATGGCAACTGGAGTAATCGCGACAAAAGCGATCACAGACGCGACACCAGCCGCATTTACCGCTCACGTGCCCCATCGGTACGATGACGAACCAGAGATTGCCATCCAGCAAATCAATGGAGGTTTTGATTTGCTGTTCGGGGGAGGCCTCGCGTCGTTTCTTCCGGATGGAGAAGGCGGATCGCGTAAAGACGGTCGGAATCTTGTCGACGAGGCCCGTCAAAACGGATACACCGTTGTCACGGATCGGGCATCATGGGACCAGGTCACTGCGTTGCCTGTTCTGGCGTTGCTAGCAGACAAACATTTGAAATATGAGATCGATCGTGATCCATCCCAGCAGCCGACTTTTCCAGAGATTGTGTCGAAGGCAATTGATCTTTTGGATGAAGACCCCGACGGATTCTTCCTGATGGCGGAAGGCAGCTTGATTGACATTGCCGGTCACGCAAATGATGCAGCTGCGCATCTGCACGATATTCTCGCTTTCGATGAAGGTGTTAAGGTCGCACTCGATTTTGCCCGGCAAAACGGAAACACACTGGTTGTGTCTGTATCAGATCATGAAACTGGAGGTCTGACCGTTGGTCGTAGTTATCGTTGGTATCCGGACAAGCTCCAATCGGTGACTGGATCGCACAATGCCATTCGGACTGAAATCAAGAAAGAGGAACGCACCGTTGCTTCAATTGTCGAGGAGTACTTTTCCATTTCGGACCTGACGTCCGACGAAGAAACGATGTTGACGTCGGCTTCATCAAGTAACGAAATGAACGGTGCCCTCTCGAGAATATTGGGCGATCGGACGAACCTGGATTGGACGTCCTTCGGTCACACAGGCGTAGACGTTAACCTGTATGCGTTCGGGCCTGGCAGCGAATCGTTCCGCGGAAACCACGACAATACCAAGGTTGGTCAGCTCCTGCACAAGCTGCTCAAGCGATGACGGTGGACCGGCTTCGACCGAGCCGTGTGGGACTGAAAATACCACATCAGGTCGGAGAGCAGCCCAGCCCGTCCAAGAGGGGGCTTTAGGGAGTCCAAACAGGCGACGATACTAGCCGCAGAGCTTGTTTCACCCTGTATCGTTTCCTGGATTACCCGTGTCGTTTGTCTCCCTCATGTCTGTTGCTGCAACGGTTGATGCTTTAATCGCATCCGCGCCGTTGGATAGTGCCTTGCTGAAGCCATACGTGGTTGGAGCCGTAGTGTGTTTCGCGGTCGTTATCGGTGTACTAATTCTGGCTCGACTGCGAATGGGCCGACCAAATCGCAGTAACGGTTTGTTATCAGACAATGTCTTTGACGCATTCTTTGGTGAAGCGCACGTCGGCATCGCCGTGATCGACGAGCACGGTGCGATCGCGCGAACCAACACGGTCTTTGAAGTGATGACCGGCTACGAACAGACTTCACTCCTTGGAAAGCTGTACGTAGATTTGGTGTACGACCCATCGGATGCGGCAGGTCGCGACCGAGTCGTTGGAGCCCTTGATCGTTTTGGCGAGTCGCATACACTCACCATTCGGCGGCGCGACGGTTCGTTCTTCCGCGCCCGTTTCATCGTTTCGCCTGCCCCGGCATCGTTGTCGCGTAACCAGAGTGTTGTGTTTATCGAGGAGGTGGGACCTGATCGCGATCGAGACCGCGATCCGCGGATCAGTGAAGAGGACTTGGCTGTGCTGAATCGCGTACCAGCGGCGTCTACCGATGCGTCAATTACCGGGTCTGGACATGCCACGAAACAACACGGCGAGTCCAGTATCAATAACTTTTTGGCCGTTCTTGATGATGAGCTTCTAACGCCACTGACCGTAGTCACTGGAAACGTTTCGATGCTTGAGTCGGAATCTACAGGGCATAATCTTGAAACGATTGATGCCGTGAAGGCAGGGCTTGGGCAGCTGACTGAACGGCTCGAAATGCTTCTAAATTTTGCCCGTCTGCAAGCTGACGATATTTCGCTCCGCGAGTCACCGGGAAAGTTGGCTGAACTCATCGAACACGCAGTCGCAAGCGTTGCCGAAACGGCCACACTTGGTAGCCCAATACGAATCGTGAGCAAGGTTGGCGATCCCGAAGTCATCATTGATCGGCAAGCATTTTCGACGGTCTCGAAAGAGCTGATTACAAACGCCGTTAGGTTTGGTGAGGGGAGGGACGTGTCTGTTTCGATCTCGCTTCAATCAGGTCAAGCGGTTCTATGCGTCTCGAATGTTGGCGGCGGATTTTCTGTGGATGACGCCAGTTCTGTCTTCGATTCCTTTTTCCAACTTTCGTCGGGGCCTTCTCGTCGATTTCGAGGGTTTGGAATTGGTTTGACAATCGTCGAAAGGTTGGTCACGCGGATGGGTGGTTCAATCGCTGTTTCAAGCGAAGAGGGTGGGGG
>CBDTVC010000302.1:0-4710 GCA_965363925.1 uncultured bacterium
TGTTTCTGAAAGCGATGTTTCTGAAAGCGATGTTTCTGAAAGCGATGTTTCTGAAGGCGATGTTTCAATAGATCCCGCCCCAGACCTACTCATCAGTCTTCTGGATTGACTCCACGTATGCAACCAGTTCCTTGATTCGCAGTCCCACTGTCTCCTCACCCTGTTGCTCAGTCCAGATATTACCCCAGACCGGCATCATGCGAGTGCCGTGCGCGGCAACATTCTTCCGTCCGTCGATGTAGTCGTAGACGACCGATTCCGGAAAGACGCCGTCATACTTCTCTCCGAGAATCGTCAGATCCGTAGGTTTGGTAATCAACTCGGGGGCAACCGGGCCATCGCCGATGCCCGTAGATCCGTGGCAAGCAACACAGTACCTGTCATACGACAATTTGCCGTTTTCGACGACATCAAGTCCGTAAGCGGAGGATCCTTTGTCGGCAATCTTGTCGTCTGCCGGCTTCTGGCAAGCAGACGCAGCTAAGACAAAAGTAATTAGGACAATATGCGATAATCGTAACATTTCGTTCATTTCGTAAAGACAGCGTGCCTGGCTAATGGAGAGTTGTTAATGAACTCATAAACCGGGAACTATCCTATTTTACGCAGCACCCCTGACAAACCGTGTAAGGGGATCTCTCGCAAAGGAGGCCGGAATGTCCGTACCGGGATGTCCCTGATGTTAACCTATTAGCATCTACTCCCATCACCGTCTTGACTTCCAAATCGGAAAGATTCAGGTACACGAAAGCGCTGGATTTTTTCTACTTTAACACGTACCGATCGTCACGCGGACTCCGATTTTTTTGGCACAAACCAGGCGTTTGCAACGGTGTACGGTTTGCCACCACTCGCCTTGGCGCTATCCAAGCTGTTTGACCCACATGCTCCGGTTTTGTGACAAAATCCCTTCTGCCCTTTCGGTCATCGCAGCGACGCTACACCGACAACCGGGCGTACGATGAAATGGGGCGCCAGTAAGGCTAACCGTATTACCGGTGTTCCATTAACACTTTGAATAACAAACTCCAGGCTTATCCGAGCCGGATGTAAGAAAACGTTGCCTAATGTGTGAATTCAGTCATCTTCACTGTCATACTCAATATTCGCTTCTCGACGGTGCGGCCAAAATTAATTCGCTGATCGAACGGGCCAGTGAGATGAAGATGCCGGGAATCGCCATTACGGATCACGGCAATCTTTACGGCGTCCCCGAGTTTTATACCAAAGCCAGGAAAGCCGGAATTGTCCCGATCATCGGCTGTGAGTTCTATGTCACGCCTTCGGGCTCAAGTGATCGAGGAGATCGGACCCGGTACCATCAGGTGTTGCTGGCAAAGAACCTGGAAGGTTATCAGAACCTGATTAAGCTTTCGTCGCTCAGCTACACAGACGGTTACTACTACAAACCACGGATTGATCGGGAGATCCTGGCCAAGTATTCATCCGGCTTGATTGCGACGCCGTGCTGCCTTCAAGGGGAGGTTCTGCAAACTATCCTCAAGCAGGGCGAAGAGGAAGGGCTCAAAGTTTTTAAAGCCTACCTCGAAATCTTTGGCGCGGACTACTACGTTGAGATTCAGAATCACGGCATCGAAGACCAACGTACTTGTAACGAGGTTCTGCTCAAATGGGCCGAGTTGTTCGACGTGAAGGTTATTGCAACCAATGACGTTCACTACATAGACCAGCAAGACTCGGCCGCCCAGGATGTCCTGCTCTGTTTGCAAACCGGCCGGGACCTCGCGGATCCGACGCGGATGCGATTCGAAAATGATCAGTTCTTTCTGAAATCGCCCTCGGAAATGGACGAGGCACTTTCGTTCATGGATCCGAAATCCAGAACAAGTGCCCTCGTAACTACGCAGGAGATCGTCGACAAGTGCGACCTTGAGATTCCGATGGGCAATCTCTTGATGCCGCACTTCCCGATCCCAAAGAAATTCGGCGGTGATGCGGATGCGTTTCTCCGTCACCTTACGTATGAGCGGGCCAAGGAGCGTCTGCCCGAAATAACGACGGACGTCACAGAACGGTTAGACCGCGAACTCGGTATCGTTAAGACGATGGGTTACGCAGGCTATTTCCTGATCGTTCAGGACTTTACGACAGCAGCCCGCAAACTTGGCGTCCGTGTTGGTCCAGGACGCGGATCTGCGGCGGGAAGTCTTATTGCGTTCTGTTTAGGCATCACGAACGTCGACCCTCTTAAGTACAACCTTCTGTTTGAGCGTTTCCTCAACCCAGAGCGTGTGTCGATGCCGGACATCGACATTGACTTTGATGATCGCGGGAGGGCCGCGGTAATCGACTACGTCGTTCAGAAATATGGGCGAGAGAGCGTATGTCAGATCGTGACGTTTGGGACAATGGGGTCACGGTCCGTAATCCGCGACGTGTCGCGTGTGCTCGGCATTCCGCTCAGTGAGGCCGATCGAATTGCCAAACTCGTACCAGACGGTGTAAAAGTTAGTCTCGAGCAAGCCTTCAAAGAGGTTCCGGAATTACGGAATCTCCGTAAGTCTCCGGATGCCTCCATTCGAAACCTGATGCACTATGCGCAGGTGCTGGAAGGATCTGCAAGACATACCGGCGTGCATGCGGCCGGTGTAATCATTGCCCCCGGAAACGTCAGTGACTACGTCCCGGTTTCGGTGTCAAAAGGAAAGACTGCGGACGACGACGTCATTACGACTCAGTACGACGGCAAGTGGGTCGAGGAATTTGGCCTGCTCAAGATGGACTTCCTTGGCCTAAAAACCCTTACGGTATTAAACGATGCCCTGCGAATAATCAAGGACCTGCACGGCGAAACAATTGACATCGACGACATTCCACTTGACTGCCCAAAAACCTTTGAGCTATTTCAGAAAGCAGAGACCGTTTCCGTTTTCCAGTTCGAATCCGAGGGTATGCGGGAGTGGCTTCGAAAACTAAAGCCGACGTCAATTGATGATCTCATTGCGATGAACGCCCTGTATCGGCCTGGACCGATGGACTTGATCCCGTCGTATGTAGACCGCAAGCACGGACGGGAGAAGGTCAGTTATCCGCACGAAATGTTAGCGCCGATTCTGCAGCCCACGTTCGGCATCCCGGTCTATCAGGAGCAAGTGATGGAGATGGCCCAGGTCATGGGTGGTTACACTCTCGGCGGAGCTGACCTCTTGCGACGGGCAATGGGTAAAAAGAACCAGTCTGAAATGGACAAGCAGCGGTCCATTTTTGTCAAAGGTGCTTCTGGCCGGGACGTTGACGAGAAGACGTCGAATGAAGTGTTCGATATGATGGCGAAGTTTGCCGGCTATGGTTTTAACAAATCTCACTCAGCTGCATACTCGATTGTCGCTTATCAGACAGCCTATCTGAAAGCCCATTACCCCGAAGCCTTTATGGCGGCGGCGATGACGAACGAGATGGGTGATACGAAGAAGTTGTCTATTGTACTTGAAGAAGGACACAAAATGGGTATTGGCCTTCTCCCCCCATCCATAAATAAGTCGGCCGCCGACTTTGCTGTAGATAACACAGATGTCCGGTTTGGGCTGGGCGCCATTAAGGGCGTTGGCCTAGGGGCGATTGAACATTTGACAAAGGTTCGTGAAAATGAAGGTGAGTTCTCGTCGCTCTTCAAGCTTACCGAATCAATTGATCTTCGGGCAGTCAACAAGAAGGCACTCGACAGCCTCGCCCGTGTGGGCGCCTTGGACGAGCTCGGCGGACACCGGGCTCAACTGGTCGAATCAATAGAGTTGGCCGTCCAGTATGGTTTGTCTCGACAAGCCGAAGCAGCAGCCGGTCAGAATTCATTGTTTGGAGACGATAATTCAGCGGCCTCTCTCGGCGAGCCGTCGATGCCGGTTGTGACACCGTGGAGCAAAGCCCAGGTCCTCAAAGAAGAGCGCGACCTGATTGGGGTCTACGTTTCTGGGCATCCGCTAGATGCGTACCGTGCCGAGGCGAATGCGTTTTCGAGCGCCGAGCTCGGGCGAATCGAAGAGAAGGACCTCCCTCCCGCCGATCAGCAGAAGAAGTATGGGGCCCCAGACACGCGACCCACACAGAGTTTCTGCGGAATCATTACGGACGTTCAGCGTCGAACTACCCGCACTGGAAAACCGATTGCATTTGGGACGATAGAGGACTTTACCGGACAGGCTGAACTTGTTTGCTTCGCAGCTGTCCTTGATCGCATTCAGAATTACCTCCTTGTTGACGAAATCGTCCTGGTACGAGGGATTCCGGAGATGCGTGGCGGGAGCCTAAAAGTAATCGTGCAGGACATTCTGCCGATGTGGAAAGTGCGTGATCAACTGGTGAAGTCCGTCGTCCTTCGTAATACAACCGAGTCGATGGCAGCTGACAAGATTATCGAGCTCCGGGAGCTTTGCGACTCAAACAGAGGAAACTGTAAGCTCTATTTCGATCTGGACTTGCCCGACCTGCCAACACCCCAACGCATACACAGTCGCAAGTTTGTGGTAGAACCGACGCAAGACTGGATGCAAGGAGTTACGAAGATATTTGGTCGTGATAACGTCCTCCTCCAAGGCGAAGTAACCTAGACCCGCTATGAATAACCGGTTGGTCGATGATGGTTTGAAAGTAACTATTGACCTGCATGGGTATCCCGTTGACGAATCGGTCGCTATCGTGATGCGGACGATCAAACTGGCGTCGATTCGCGGGAGATCCACCGTGCAGGTCATT
>CBDTVC010000303.1:0-4709 GCA_965363925.1 uncultured bacterium
GAGTCGCGGCTGTGAATTAGATTCAGATCGGGGCGGAGGATCCGGGAGGCCCCCAGCAATTCTACTCCCAAAATCCAACCATCACCACTCAACAAACTCAACCGGCAGCAACCACGCCGTCTACCGCAAAACGACGGATACCATCCACAATGTACTCAATCTGATCATCCGCCAATTCCGTATGCATCGGCAACGAAATAACTTCGCCACACGCTTCATTCGTATGCTCCAACGACCCGTGCCGACACGCGCTCGAACCTGACGAGAACACTTCCAACTGATGCAACGCTACCGGATAGTACACTGCGTGCGGTATCCCTGCCTCTTTCAATACTGCCGACAATGCATCGCGTCCACCGCTAAGTCCGACGTCGACGCGAAGCGTGTACTGATGGAAAACGTGGGTTCGATCTGTCGGACGAAACGGAGTCGTAATTCCATCGATCCCAGCAAGCAGCTCGTCGTACTTATCTGCGGCCTTAACCCGAGCCGCGATGTATTCGTCGAGGCGTGACAACTTCACTCCAAGGACTGCAGCCTGCATAGCATCCAACCGACTGTTGATTCCAACAATCTCGTTGTGGTATTTCTTCTTTGACCCATGGTTCGCGATCATTTTCATCCGCTCGTATATCGCAACATCGTTCGTCATCACTGCGCCGCCATCGCCGTAACAGCCCAGGTTTTTTGACGGAAAGAACGAGAGCGTTCCAGCTGTGCCCATGAATCCCACCTTCTGGCCTTTGTACGTCGCTCCAACGCCCTGTGCGTTGTCTTCGATAACTGGAATGTTGTGTCGTTCTGCAACCTCCAGAATCGCGTCCATGTCAGCCGGCAAGCCGAAGAGATGTACGGGCACGATCGCTTTGGTACGCGGCGTAATGAGCTCCTCGATCTTCGCCGGATCGATATTGAAGGTTTGCGGATCTATGTCCGCAAAAACTGGCGTTGCCCCAAGTAGCGCTGCTGCTTCAGCAGTAGCAATAAACGTAAAGGCTGTTGTGATCACTTCGTCCCCAGGCCCAACGCCGAGAGCCATCAATGCAACCTGCAACGCATCTGTCCCATTCGCAACGCCGTGCACATAACTGCACCCAAGGTATCCGGCCAGGTCACACTCAAATTCACCAACCTGCGGGCCACGGATAAAGCTCGTCGCATCAAGTACGCCCTGAAGCGCTGTGTCAATTTCCGTCTTAATCTTGGAGTATTGACCGCGAAGGTCAACCATCTGAATGTTCATCAGTGTAGTAGTCTAGTCCGGTTGGCATCAGAGTTGTCTGGGTAGAAGTACGAAAGAGCCTAGTCGTCCGTCCATCCCTGATTGTCGAGTTTCTGATCGTCCGGTACGTCGCGAAATGTTTGGGCGGGCAGACCGGCATAAATAGTGTCGGCTTCAGCATTTCTGGTCAATAGTGCACCGGCTGCCACGACCGCATCTGCTGCAATTTCCTTGCCCGGTAGAATAACGGCACCAACCCCAATTCTCCCACCACGCCGTACTGTCACGCCGCGGAACTGTTTAAAGCGCTCTTTTGTGCGCCCCATAAAATTGTCATTGCTTGTAAGCACCCCAGGAGCCACAAAAACGCGGTCTTCGATGGTTGAGTAGGCGGTCACATATACGTTTGTTTCAAGCTTACAATACCGGCCGATCGAGCACTTGTTTTCGATCGCTACGCCACGCCCTATGATGGTAAAATCGCCGACGGAAACGTCTTCGCGGATGGTGGCGAGATCTGCCACGAGCACCTTCCTCCCTATTCGGGCGCCCGAATACAAAACAACGCCCGTACCGATCAGACAATTGTCACCAATCTCAGTCGGGGGCTGAACCTTATCCTGGGTTACCGCAGAATTTGGCGCACGCATCGGCTGTTTGCCGATACAAGCATGGTCGTCAATGCGGACGTTCGATCCGATTTGTGTGCCGCGCCGGATAACGACGTGATGCCCGATTTCGCAACCCTGCCCGATTGATACGCCGTCTTCAATAATACAGAACTGGCCGACCTGCGTGTTGTCGCCTATAACAGCTGAGGAGGAGATGTATGAGGACACGGATTTGGCTGATGGGTTTGTGGTGAATCGGACGAATCAAGGTACGAAATACAGAAAAAGGCCCGAAGGGTTTAACCCACGGGCCTTTTTATAATCTCGAGCTTACAGGTCGAGCAGTATCGTCAACGCTCCGCGAACATGCGAGCGAGGAGAAATCATGCTACAGCGTATCGATAAAGTGCTGTGCTGGCTTGCGATACGAGCCAAACTTCGCGTTTCCGAAGGCTTCCTTCGCGGCAACGTTGTCGCCGGCAGCCATCAAGCACTCACCCTTCGTGAAATACAGTTTCGCTTTGTCCGTTGCTCCACCTCTGTGAACTGCGACAGCGCTGTCCATGGTGGTAACACATGATGAGTAGTTGCCTTTCGCTTTGAGTGCAAGGCCTCGATAGAAGAGCGAGTTGGCATCCGGCTCCTGCTCGTACTTCGTCTCCATTTCATCAAGAAGCGCAATGGCTCTGTCGGCGTCTGATGCGCGGATGTTTTCTTGAGCGACGATCTCACTGGCGGCTGACGTGAAGTGACCTCGAATCGCCTTCATCGCTGTTCGAGCAACTTTGTTGTCGGTACCCTTTGACGTTTCAAGGAATACTGCGAGCGCGTCGTCCATTCGGCCGAGTGATTTCAGCGTCAAGCCCTTCATGTACAAATTTGACATGTACTTAGGCTCATGCTTAATCCCTGCTTCGAACGTTGCAAGTGCCCCTTCGTAATCCTCAGCTTTGTACTGCGCTGTGCCGTTGATCTTCGCGAGCTTGGCGGACATCACATTTGACTTGGACACGATATCCGCAGCACCAGCAGCCTGAGCCAATGTCGCAGCCTTGGCGTAGTGCGTATACGCAAGTGTGTAGTTTTTTGCTTTCTGGGCTTCAAGCGCCTTGTTGTACTCTTCCTTGTACTCGTCCTGAGCAATGGCTGAGACACTAAACAGTCCCGCAAGCAAAAAGCTCAGGAGTACGAATTTGGGTACTAAGTTCTTCATGATCAATTTTTTGCTGGTTTTCGCTGATAACGCTGATTGAGTGCCTATGGATCTAACGTAGACAACTAGTGCTTGTGCCATGACCGTGCCGAACAATCAGACACGTATCCCCGGTGTCAGTTTCCGCAACGGCCAAAATTGGAACGATTGCCCTCTCCCCAAAACCGACCTATCAAGTCGAAAAACACCCCGTTGCGGTTGTTCTGGTAGTTTTTGGAGCTTCAAAAGAATAGTAAATATACGGTGATATTCGCTAGACCATTAAGAGAATCCACACTGGGTTAGCGTTCATAGCGCCGTTTTTGGCTTCGTTTGGATAACTCCCAGATTGTATTCCTGAGACTACGTCTGTATTAAAACGTGAACAACCCCAAAATTGGGAAACGAGGCCTGGGCTTGAACTGGACCACGTCTCTGCCTGGTATACACCAGCTCTAGAAATTCGGAGCAAGCGTGTGATCTTTGTAGAAATCCGCCAATCGTTGTGCCGCTTCGGCTGGATCGTCGCAAATGGAAAACAGCTCGAGATCGGCTTCGCCGATATTCCCGGCTGCTAACATCGTGTTCTTGAGCCAGTCATATAGGCCCCCCCAGAACTCGGAGCCCATGAGAATTACGGGAAACTTGACAGACCTGTCGGTTTGAATCAACGTCAATGCTTCGAAGAGTTCATCCAACGTTCCAAAGCCGCCTGGCAAAACGACGTACCCTTGGGCGTACTTCGTAAACATCACCTTGCGAACGAAAAAGAAGTCGAACGTGACGAGCTTGTCGCTGTCGATGTAGGGGTTCGAGCCTTGTTCGTGGGGAATGTTAATGTTCAGTCCAACCGAAATACCCCCGGCCTGATTTGCACCCTTATTCCCGGCCTCCATGATGCCGGGGCCACCACCCGTGATGACGCCGAATCCTCGCTTGACGAGTTCCTCGGCTACGTCTACCGCCAATTGGTAGTACTGGTCCTCAGGTTTCGTGCGGGCAGAGCCAAAGATGGACACACACGGGCCAAGCTCGGACATCGTTTCGAACCCTTCGACAAATTCGCCCATGATCCGAAAGACCCGCCAAAGGTCTTTGATCCGTCGTTCTTGCCAAAGGTCACGTTCGTGCTGGGGGAGTATCGACGGAGCAACTTTGTTTCGTGCATTTGGCATAGCGTAGCGGGGGATCTGGTTCGGAATAAGTGCCCAAAATACCACAAATTCCACCCAATACTATGACTGCCCGTACCGACGCTGCTATTCGATCTCGTAATTATCTATCAAGCAGCGTCCGATCTCAGCACCCGATCTCATCACGGTGCAGTCAACTTACCCCAATTGCGTCACGTCCGAGATCGACGTTGTCGAATCCAGCAGGAGGCTGACACAGTCAACACGATACCGCGCCAATCAACCTTCACTATTTTCCAATTCCTGACGATACTCTTCGTTCGCAAAGATCGCGATTTCAACCCGCCGGTTTGCCTGACGTCCAGTAGCCGTTTCGTTTGTTGCTATCGGCTCCGATTCTCCAAGCCCACTCACCGAAATTCGATTGACAGTTACACCGTTCTGCAGAAGAACGTTTGAAGCTGATTCCGCACGCCGTTCTGACAACCGTTGGTTGTATTCGTCCGATCCGGACCCATCTGTATGACCAACTACCACAAGGTCTGTGTTCG
>CBDTVC010000304.1:0-4698 GCA_965363925.1 uncultured bacterium
GTCATCGGAGATTGATCGACATTTTGTCGACGAGCAGCAAGACCGTTGATGCATTGATGAAGCTTGAGTTGCCAAGCGGTGTTGACGTTGAGATTAAGGTCTGACCCGAATTTTTTGCAAACGAAAAAGATGCTCCATTTCCTAAATACAATCTCCACCCTGCGCGTAGGCGCGATTGCCGTGGCACTCGTGCTATTGGTTAGCGCATGCAGCGACGACGGGTCAGGTGATCTGGACGACGCGGAGCGCTTCCTCGGCGGTTGGGAAATGATTGATGTATCGGATTCTGACGGAAATCAGTTGGCTGCCTTTACTGCGCAGTACAACACGTTTGAAGTCTTGTTTGCATCTACAGGTTCGGCATCGTTTAACGTCGATGCGGCTGACCCTGGAGCGAATGACATTGTTTTGTCTGGAACGTACATCGTTTCGGATGCCCAGAAAACGGTTACCGTTACGGTAAACCCCGGCGTCGCAGTCGCGATTTCGTTTGACTACGAATTTGAATCGAACGGAAATCTCAACGTGACAACAAGTTCGATTCCGCTCAACCTGGCGTTTGGTTCATCGCTGGTAGGGGATGCGACCATAACACTTGCACAAAGTTGATCGTTCGCGAGACGCTGAGAGACAGAAACATTTTTAAGACGGATTGACAGATGAGTCAGGGAATTTTAGGTCGCAAAGTTGGGATGACAAGCGTGTTTGATGCGTTTGGGAATCACATACCATGTACCGTGGTCGAGGTAATGCCGAATACGGTTACGCAGATTCGGTCCGCTGATGTAGACGGCTACAGCGCTGTACAGCTGGCGGTTGGCGAGAAGAAAGAAAAGAATACTTCGAAAGCCATGATGGGGCACTTCGCGAAGGCGAAGACTACTCCAAAGCGGCACGTGGTGGAGTTCCGTAGTTCAGATAGCGAGCTTGCTTTGGGCGATACGGTTGCTATCACAGATTTGTTTGAAGAAGGAGAACTAATAGACGTTGTCGGCACGTCAAAGGGCAAGGGGTTTCAGGGTGTCGTCAAGCGACACAACTTCCGGGGTGTTGGTGATGCTACGCATGGTCAGCACAATCGGCAACGTGCACCTGGTTCGATTGGGCAGTCATCGACTCCTTCGCGAGTGTTCAAGGGAATGCGGATGGGCGGCCGGATGGGCAATGACCGTGTCACGCTCAAGAACCTCGAGGTAATCCAGATTCTAGCTGATCAAAACGCAGTCCTTGTCAAGGGAGCGATGCCTGGTCCAATAAACAGCATTGTGCATCTGAAGAAGCGGAAGAATTAAAGTTCTGGAAAGTGTTTAACACAAACGACAGTCACCTGTTGGTGATACAGTCGAGAAGCGTGCTGGCAACAGGTGCCAGTACGATCTGATAGGAAGCTTAAAGCGAATGGCAATGAAACTGAAGGTTATCGGACTAGACGGAAAGGAAGCCGGGCGTAGCGTTACGCTCGACGAGTCCGTCTACGCAATCGAACCGAACGATCACGTTTTGTGGTTGGATGTGCGTCGTATTCAAGGGAATGCGCGACAAGGCACACACCAGACGAAAGATCGTGGCGAGGTCGCAGGGAGTACCCGAAAGCTCTATCGGCAGAAGGGGACAGGAAATTCCCGAGCGGGTAGTGCAAAATCACCTATTCGAAGGAGCGGTGGTACTATCTTTGGCCCCCGGCCGCGATCGTATGGCATCAAGGTGAATCGAAAGACTCAACGGCTCGCACGTCGCTCAGCGCTTTCGTACAAGACCCAGGCTAACGCGCTGAGAATCGTCGAGAATTTCAGTTATGATTCGCCAAAGACGCAAGATTTGAAGGAACTGATCGGTAAGCTGGAATTGACGGGACAGAAGGTTCTTCTCCTGACAACCAATGGGCAGCATAACGTTTACCTTTCCGGTCGCAACGTACAAGGATTGACTGTTCGTCACGCAACTGAGGTTTCTACCCTGGATGTGATGAAAGCAAACGTTGTGTTGATGCAGGAAGGAGCGGTTGAAGCGTTGTCCACTAATCTTGCGCCATAAGCAACAACAGATAAGCGAAGGTATCTTAGATGAGTCGGGAAATTTTGATCAAGCCGCTGGTAACCGAAAAGCTGTCGGCCCGAATGGAATTAGGCGAGTATGCGTTTGTTGTTAGTAAAGACGCAAACAAAGTCGAGATCCGTCGGGCAGTTGAAGCCCGTTATCCAGCAGTGAAGATCAAGGCTGTACGCACGATGATAGTGCGCGGGAAAAGGCGGTCACAACAGACTCGTCGCGGTGTCGTGACTGGTCGAGTGGCTGGATTCAAGAAGGCGATCATTTGTCTCTATGCAGACAGCGAGCAGATCGACTTCTTCGAAGAGATTTAGTGATGGCAGTTTACGAGGCGCAAAGCCAAAGTGGCAGTTAAGCCTCAGGTCGTCGCTGGTAGCAGTTAAAGTTTCAACATCTGCTCATGCGGCAACAGATTGATTTGCAAAAATAATGGCAATAAAGAAACTCAAACCGATTACACCGGGTCAGCGACATCGCTCCGTTTCGGCATTCGATACGATCACGAAGTCTACTCCGGAAAAGAGTCTTCTCGGTCCGTGGAAGCGGACTGGTGGTCGTAATAGCACTGGACGCATTACGGTGCGGCATCAGGGTGGTGGGCACAAGCGACGTTATCGGATCATCGATTTCAAACGCAATAAAATTGGAATTCCGGCTAAGGTTGCGTCGATCGAATACGATCCGAACCGCACGGCACGGATTGCCCTTTTGGTGTATGCGGATGGCGAGAAGCGATACATAATTGCTCCAGCCGAGCTTTCAGTGGGTATGACGGTGACCAATGGTCCGGATGCGTCCCCTGATCCAGGTAACTGTCTGCCGTTGCAAAACATTCCGGTTGGTACGACGGTTCACGCCATCGAACTGAAGCCGGGCAAAGGAGCACAACTTGCGCGTTCTGCTGGAACGTATGCGCAGCTCACTGCTCGCGAAGGCAAATATGCGATTTTGAAACTACCGTCCGGTGAGACGCGGATGATTCCGGTTACTTGCACTGCCACTATTGGCACGACTAGTAACCCGGATCACATGAACATTGATTTAGGGAAAGCAGGTCGTAGTCGATGGCTCGGTATTCGTCCTAAGACACGGGGTGTCGCGATGAACCCGGTTGATCACCCAATGGGTGGTGGAGAAGGTAAGTCATCAGGTGGCCATCCGACTTCCCCAACCGGTGTTCCTGCGAAGGGATTCAAGACACGGAAGAAGCGCAAGCAATCAAACAAGTACATCATCCGCCGTCGCGGGCGTTGAGATTAGTTTAGGAGACACGTAAGGCTCGGTCACTTAAAAAAGGACCTTTTGTTCACTTCAAGCTTCAACGCAAAGTTGACGAACTCAACTCAACGGGGAAGAAGAAAGTGGTTAAGACGTGGAGCAGAGCTTCACTGATTACCCCAGAATTTGTAGGGCACACCTTTGCGGTACACAATGGCAAAGTGTTCATTCCGGTTTATGTAACGGAGAACATGGTTGGCCATCGTTTGGGTGAGTTTTCCCCGACACGTTCGTTCCGTGGACACTCAGGAGAAAAGCGAGACAAGCGAGGACGTTAAACAAGCGAACTTGGATGATGCTGTGCATCAGCACGCTAGTTAGGCATCAATCAAGTGTCTGCCTGAGGGCGGGTTCATTGAACTCCTTGCAAACACGCTGAGACATTCTTTACAGGATTATGGAAGCTAGAGCAGTTAGAAAACACATTCGGTCGGGACCTAAGAAGGTTCGTACGGTCATCAACGTGGTGCGCGGGAAAAGCGTACCGGAAGCGTTGAATATCCTGAACTTCCTGCCGCAGGAAATCACAGGTGCGGTAAAGCTGACGATTTTGTCAGCCGTGCACAACCTGATGGATCGCAACAAAGACGAGCGAATTGACGAGGATACACTCATCGTTAAGGAGATTCGGGTTGATAGCGGTGCAGTATTCAAACGATTTCGGCCTGCCCCTCGTGGGCGCGCGTTTCCAATCAAGAAGCGTACCAGCCACCTGACAGTGGTCGTAGGTACACCGGAACCGGTCGCAGCAGAAGAAGAGAGTTAGAACAGAATATTGATCGCCGAAGTGACGCAATGCGTGTCGCTTCAAGGTGACCAACTAGATAAAAAGCAAAGGTTAGAAATTGGGTCAGAAAACAAATCCGATAGGCTTCAGGCTTGGTGTGATCCGTGGATGGGATTCCAACTGGTATGCCGAGAAAGATTTTGCCGAAAAGCTGATAGAAGACCACGAGATCCGCAAGTATATGACAGCTCGTTTGAAGCGGGCCGGATTGAGTCGTGTCGTAATCGAACGCACTCCAAAGCGGGTAATTCTGACGCTACACACTAGTCGGCCAGGTGTTGTGATTGGCCGTGGTGGAACGGAAGTCGAAAAGCTTCGGGAAGAGCTGAAGAAGCTGACGAGTAAGGACATTCAGATTAACATCAACGAAATTAAGCGTCCCGAGTTGGATGCGTCGTTGGTTGCCCAGAACATAGCGCAACAGCTTGAGGGTCGTGTTTCCTTCCGACGCGCAATGAAGCAGTCGCTTACCGCAGCAATGCGAATGGGAGCAAAGGGAATCCGTATCAAGGTATCCGGCCGACTTGGCGGCGCCGAAATGGGCCGCGTTGAACAGTATCTCGAAGACCAGGTGCCGTTGCATA
>CBDTVC010000305.1:0-4691 GCA_965363925.1 uncultured bacterium
GGACGAACCATTACACAGTATGCCCGCGAAGAGAAGCTGAGCGTCGAACATCGGCTGCGCCTTTTTCTTAAGGCGATGGATGCGGTTCAGTACGCTCACCGGAACCTGGTGGTCCATCGAGACCTGAAGCCGTCAAACATTCTTGTTACGGCAGATGGTGTGCCGAAGCTACTTGATTTCGGAATTGCGAAAGTGGTGAGCGATGATAACTCCGAAACAATTGGCGTTCGGACTCAGACGGGTTCTTTTTGGTTGACTCCAGATTACGCTTCGCCCGAGCAGGTTAAAGGTGAAACGGTCACCACCTCCTCGGATGTATATGGGCTCGGCGTAGTGCTGTACGAATTGCTGACGGGCCAGCGGCCGTTTGTGGTTGGTCAGGCGGATCCGCTTGAGTTGCGTCGGATGATTTGCGACGATATGCCCGAGAAACCTTCGGTCGTTGTGGCCAGGCTGGCGTCTTCAAAGACACAAAGTTCGGGAAGACCCGGTGACGTCCGTGATGATGCAATTACCTCTGATCGTGTTGCGCGGAAGTTGCGTGGTGATATCGATGTCATCATTCGTAAGGCACTGCGAAAGGAACCAGAGAGGCGTTACTTTTCGACGGAAGCAATGGCCGCGGATATCCGCCGCTACCTCGACGGAAGGCCGCTCCGTGCACGTCCTGATTCTTTGCAATATCGTGCCTCAAAGTATTTCGTTCGGAATGCCAAGATCGTCGTATCGGGAATGACGTTGCTGATTCTGGTTTTTGGCTCGATCATTTTCCACACGTCGCGGGTCACGAAGCAACGCAACATCGCACAGTCTGAGGCTGAAAAGTCTGCACAGGTTGCGGCATTTATGTCGGGCCTTCTTGGTGCATTTGGTCCGAACCAGTCCGAGCGGGGAACGGTGAAGGTGGACGAACTGCTGAGACAGGGAATTCAGTCAATTGAAGCGGATCCTACGATCCGCCCTGAGGTCCAGGCAGAAGTGTACGTGAACATCGGCGGCCTATACGAAGACTATGCTGAATACGATCGTGCTACCGACATTTTGAAGCGTGCGCGACGGCTGCAGGACGAGGTTTACGACCCACTGCACCCATCCGTTTCTTCGACAATGGCTCTACTTGGCTGGACTATGTACAAGAATGGCGTAGGGGCCACGGCTGTCGAAATGCTTGAGGATGCACTTGGACGTCAACGTCAAGCGGGAAACCAGGCCGGAGCAGCGCAGACATTAAATCGGCTTGGCATTATCTACATGGAAGGGGACGAGCTGGAACTCGCGCTCCGCTCCTTCCAGGAAGCACTGACCATTCTGCAAGCCAGTCCATCCCCTCAAGGTCTACCGCTTATGGCTGAGACGCTGGGGAATCTTGGCTACATATATCAGCGAATGGACGACCCTGAACGGGCGGAAGACTCCTTCCGGAGAGCACTGGCAATCGCGAAGACAATTTACGTCGAGCACTCTGATCTGGCGGCTGCATTGCAAGGGTACGGATCGTTCCTCGTATCGTCGGGACAGCCGCGTGAAGGCGTTGAATACCTTGAAGAAGCGTTGGCAATGCGACTCAAGATTTTTGGAGAGAATCATCCGCAGGTAGCGAATTCGCGGAGTAACCTCGGGCTTGTCTATCAGGACCTCGAGCGATACGCAGAATCTCTGGAGCAACAGCAGAAAGCGTTAAAGACCAATCGTGACACGTTTGGTGGTGATCACGTTACCGTGGCCCATAGCTTGCATTCAATTGGCTGGGTCTACTACTGGATGCAAGACTACGATTCTGCGGAGCGCCATCTGGTCGAGGCCGCTCTACTGTACGCCAAGGTGTATCACCCAAGACATTCCTACGTGGCGGTGGCAGATAATAAGATCGGCTTGATTCGAATGGAGCAGAAAAATTTCGCGGGTGCCGAGACCGCGTTCATGAAATCGCTTTCCATCCGCGACGAATTGAATGGGCCGGATTATCACTACACGCTAATTGCCCGCACCAATCTTGCAAACATGTATTTGGACTGGGGCAAGTTGGATACTGCCGAGAGCACTATCAGGGATGTTCTTGCACGCCGTGAAAAGAGCGTGGATCGAAGTGGTTTCCGGGTTGGTCAGGCGAAGCGTGACCTTGGTGCGATCTTGACGGCAAAGAAAGAATACGCCGCCGCAGAAATTACCTTACAAGAAGGCTACGACCTGATCCGCGAAGCACGAGGTCTGGAAGATCCGTACACGCAAACCGCGGTCCGACAAATGATCAAACTTTACTCGGCCAACGGCAACGCATCGAAAGCACGAGCGTTCAGAGGACTCCTCGTCGAGAATACCGTGGCTGCGAAGCCGCTTCGCTAGTGCCTTCCAGCAATCAGCGGATAGATACCAGGCGCCAGCTCTAGCACGGCTAGTCGTTGTCCTGCTCGGCAGCGTCGAGCATTCGCTTCATTGGGGGCGTCACCATGGTATAGTTCGACGGCACCTCGAGTTTTGAAGTTGGGAATGATTCGCCAGACAGGTTGCTGATGTAGGTCTCGGAAATCATCACTGTTCGCTGTTCCTGGGCTTCGCTACCGTCTTCTATCGCGGCCGTCATCGCATCACCAGCTGCACCTGAAAAGACCGTTCCCCGATCCAGCTGTTTTCCTTCAGGGACAGAAACCATATACAGGATAGACTTGACGGGAAGGCCGACCGCGTCTTTCATTTTCTCGGCGGCTTGTTCCATCGACCCACCGATTCTCGGATCAAGGAAAGCAAGCCCTTGCATCTTGTCGGCGAGGGAATTGATCTGCGCGTCGTCCATCATCGTTCTTGCCATTTGGCTTTGGAATGATGTGAGCGTTTCGTACCCAGCGACTGCCGTGCTCACCCACGAATCGATGATCGTATAGAACTTTGTGGACATCGTCTCGCCTTCGTCATTCTCGCCGGTAGCAATGGCTTCCATCGTGTAGATAAAGCGTCTGGCGCGAATACCATTGATGTCTTCCGTCTGGCCGGTATCGTCAACGTCGAAAGAGTATTCCATCTCAACATTGGCATCTCGCACTTCGTCGTCGACATCACCGGCGGAAGCTTGTGCCTGGTCAACCTGGTCCGACACGTTGCCCATGGCTTGCTCCAACATCGCAGCCATTTCGGCAAACGTTTGTTGCCAATAGGTTTTGCTGTCATGGTCCGCATTGATTATCGACTCCAGGTTGAGGTCAATAATGTTCATGTCACTTTGGTTATCCGTCACACTTCGGCCGTCGTGCAACGAAAACTCCGAAGCGGTCGTCATGCCGCTGAAGGCTGCTAGTCCCGGCACTCTTAACGTCGTTACCTCGATGTACGAAAGATGGTCGGATGTTGACGGTCCCGACTGATTCGGCGTGAGTTGTATGTCCTCACGGCCGTCTCGCGAGAGAACGCCATCTTCAGACACAGAGGCGCTTCCCTTAAATGCGTTGTCGATCCATGACTGCAGTCGGTTCTCGGTTCGAGCAACCGATTCGTCCACAACTTTGTCAACGGCCTGATCCACCTTCCGCTCAGCGTGCTGCGTCAACCGTTCTTTGGCGCGTTCCTCGGCTCGCTTTTTTAGTCTTCCGAATTGGGCATCCGCTGTTTGTGGAATTGCGAACGTTGAAAGTAAAAGCGCAACGAGAAGAGCCTTGGCGTACTTCATTACTAATCGGATAATGGGTTATTGAATGTCTGCCGGTGATTATTCAGAGTCCTGGCCGGTTAAGCGGGCTATACGAAGCAAACCCGTTGGATCAAGTACTCGTTTGTACCTACGATTAGGTGTACCTGAAACAATAGCCACCAATAAGTTATGCGTGAAACAGTAACTCCCGGTGTCACGGATACGAACTTGCTAATAATTCGGCCAGGAATCTACCTCAAATGCAGTTAAATCGCCCGTTTTAGCGGCGCTCCAATAAACGCTCGACCCCGGCATAAGCGATTTCTTGATCGATTATCAGACAACCTGGGCTTCGGTCTCCGCTTCGACTGAAAACGACAGGCCACCGTTCGATCGGTCGATCGATACCGTCGAGCCGGGCTGGATCCATCCTGAAAGGATCTCTTCCGCGAGTTTGTTGGTGACCTCACGCTGCATGACCCGCTTTAACGGTCGTGCACCGAACACCGGGTCAAAACCGGTTTCTGCAAGCCAATCCATTGCGGTTTTACTAATCTCCACGTTGACGTCCTGATTTCGTTGAACAAGCTCCTGGACATGGCGGAACTGGATTTCAACAATGTGCCTGATCTGTTCCTTACCAAGCGGATTAAACATCACGATCTCGTCGATCCTGTTCAGGAACTCAGGTCGTAGTTTCTTCTTCAGCATGTCGAAGACTTCGCGTTGAATATCAGCGTTGACTTCGTTCGGTATGTCGCCTTCGATGGCAGACATGCGATCTCTAATCACTTCTGATCCGAGATTCGACGTCATAATGATAATTGTGTTTTTGAAATCAGTTGTTCGACCACGATTATCTGTTAGCCGCCCATCATCTAGCATCTGTAACAGAATGTTGAATACTTCCGGGTGTGCCTTTTCGATTTCGTCCAGCAAAACAACCGAATAGGGTTTGCGCCGGACTGCTTCTGTAAGCTGTCCACCCTCTTCATAGCCGACGTACCCTGGAGGTGCTCCAACAAGTCGGCTAACTGCATGTCTCTCCTGATATTCAGACATGTCGATCCGC
>CBDTVC010000306.1:0-4687 GCA_965363925.1 uncultured bacterium
TCGGAATATCATCGAACCCGGCAAGCGCAATTTCACTCGGCACCTGTATACCGGCTTCAAGTAATCCACTTAGCACGCCCTGCGCACACAAATCGTTACACGCCTGCACGGCTGTCGGTCGCGGACTCAACTTGACGATCTCTTTTGCCGCCGCATAGCCAGACTCCAGTGAGAAGTCACCTTCAATTTCGTATACCTTGATGGACGTCGCTGTGTTACCCAACGACGAGGCTTGGCTCGACAAAGCCGGCACATCATTTAGGGCGCCTTCGCTGATCGCTTGACGAAAACCTTCCCGACGATACTCGGCATCGCTGGTACCCGCTGGCCCACCAACAAATGCAATTGTGCGATGGCCCGAATCAATAAGATGACGCGTGATCGAATACATCCCGCCAAAGTTGTCAAACGTAACGAGGGAAACACCCTCTTCGTCAACCGGACTGTTCATGTAGACAATCGGCAAGCCAGAAGGCAGAATCTCGGAAATGTCGGATGACTTAATCCCCGGGGCGACGACAAGTAAACCGTCAACACGCGGAGCAATGGCTCTCAGACTTGCTCTGAATTCTGTTTGACTTCGGTGAGACGGCGATACAAGCAAAATCCGCTCATGACCCTGGATTGCTGTATCCAGTCCATGCAAAAGCTGGCCGAAAAACTCGCCCCCAATGGTCGGCAGCAGAACACCAATTGCACCTGTCTCACCCTTCAACAAACTTACCGCGGCCGGATTGGGCGAATAGTTCAGATGCCTCACCGCTTCTTCGACGCGTTTGCGCTTATCCTTTGCCACGGGCGACGTCTTATTCAACACCCTAGAGACTGTCGAAATAGATACGTCTGCCCGCCTCGCAACATCGTGGATCGTCGAACTCATACTCTGTGACACACCGTTTCAGACTGAAAATTTCGCCTATTATGAGGATGGCCGGTTTACTCGGCAGAAAGGCGGTTGTGAAAACCTTTTCAAGTAGTCAAAGTACACTCGAAAGACTCCCGATTGCAAGCGACATCCCGTCTAAAAACAGAAACATCGGCACCGAAGGACAACGAATTGTCTCACCCCAATTCGCGACGATTGAGTTTTGTGCATCCCTAAATCATTTCAGCTCTGAGCGACAATAATGGCGAAAATCTGGATCCCTCGGTTTGTTCTCGTTGTCTTCGTGTCCCTGGACTGTGTGTTTGGTGTCGGCTGCCGGAAACCGGTCGAAATGGATGTCGCGACGCCAACAAATCTGTCGCTTCGTCTGTCATTCTCAGACGCAACAACTGAGGCTGGGCTAAGCCGCTTTCGGCACACGAACGGCGCTGAGGGAGCGGCCTGGTTCCCTGAGACAATGGGTTCTGGTGGCGGGTTCATCGACTACGACGGCGATGGTTGGCTGGACATCGTTCTAGTTGGAGGAGGCACATGGGCGAAAGAGTCGGACGAACAGATAACGAAACTGTGGCTCTATCGAAACGCCGGCGACGGCACCTTCCTGGAGGATAACGAGGGCTCTGGTCTAGGCGGACTGGAGGGCTACGGACTGGGCGTCAATGTTGCTGACTATGATAACGACGGCGATCAGGATTTGTATTACACGACATTGGGCCCAAATCATCTCATGCGAAATGACGGCGGACATTTCGTGGACGTTTCCTCGGCGGCAAAACTAGGTGACGATACTGTCTGGAGTACGTCTTCCCTGTTCTTTGATGCGGATCGAGATGGTTGGCTGGACCTGTTCGTCGGGAACTATGTCGATTGGTCTCCTGCTGATGACCTCTTCTGCTCAACAGACGGATCACAGAAGGATTATTGTACACCAGAGTTGTACGAAGGCAGTCCAGGCAATTTCTATCATAATAATGGAGATGGAACGTTTACTGAACGAACGCGCGAAGCGGGTTTTAGCACGACGGTTGGCAAGTCTCTTGGCGTAACTGATCTTGATTTCAATGCCGACGGGTGGCCCGATCTTGCTGTCGCAAATGACACGGAGCCGGATCTGTTGTATCAGAACAATGGGGACGGAACGTTTTCCGAAATTGGGCTTGTGAGTGGGTTTGCATTCGACGAACGCGGGCGGGCACGTGCTGGAATGGGTATCGACGCCGGGATTACGGACGGGACCGGGCAGACGTCGATTTTCGTCGGCAATTTTTCAAGTCAAACAATTGGCGTTTACCGACATACCGGTAACGGCGTATTCGTTGATCGCGCCGCATCTTCGAAAATGGGCCGGGCCAGCCTTCTCACGCTTACGTTTGGACTTTTTCTTTTTGATGTTGACCTGGATGGCGATCTCGACCTGTTTGCCGCAAACGGCCACGTCCAACCGTCGATAGAATCCGTGACGGATAACGTGAAATACCGACAGCCATCGCATCTTTTTGAGAACCTTGGTGACGGTACGTTCACAGATAGGGCCCCGGAGGTTGGGACGCCCCTAACGAAGCCCATCGTCGGACGAGGAGCGGCTTTCGGCGATTATGACAATGATGGCGATCAAGACATCCTTGTAACTGAAAACGGAGGCCCGGTACACCTCTGGGAAAACAAGGCGACTGGGCGATTCCTGCGGGTGAACTTGATCGGTACCACGAGCAATCGCGATGGTATCGACGCGAATGTGACGGCCGTCCTCAACGGCACCCGGATCGGTCGAAGAGTCCGGACCGGATCAAGCTTTCTCTCCAATTCTGAAAAGACCATCACGTTGGGTTTGTCGGATGCTGAGATCGTGGATTCCCTGATTGTTGAATGGCCCAGTGGGATTGTTGATCGGCATGGTGCAATCATGGCTGGCCAAACCGTAAACCTGACCGAGGGTAGTCGCGACATCAAACTGAACACCCGATCCCAATGAATCATCCAGGTCGATCACTTGTGAACGGGCACGCGCATTCTATTCGGCACGAGGCACTGACGGCCTTGCCCACAAAGCTCGCGACACTAGGGCCAAAGAAGCGATGCCTTTCGCAAGGAGCGCCGTCGACTTGGTCTTATGCCGCGCGACTGATGACGGCTGTTCTTCTTGTAGTCTGCTCCATCTTTTCTCTTCCGGGTTGCGGACAGAATTCCGGTCGTACATCAGACCTCTCCGAGATGGACCCGCAGGCAAAGCTGGGGATATCGGAAGCACAGAAAGCGTTGGGCGCTCGTCAGTATTTGGATGGACTCGCTTTGGCTGACAGTGCCATTCAGAACAATCCAGATCTACCGGAAGCCCATTTTCTGCGCGGACGGATCCTGTACGAAGTCGGTCGCGTCGATGACGCTGTCACTGCGTTCGAATCCGTTTTGACTCTTTCTCCAGGTTTTCCTGGAGTGCATCACAATCTTGGAAATGCCGCATTCTACCAGAGCCGGTTTCGCGATGCACTTGAGCACTTCTCCGTTGAGGCATCAGAGCACCCAGCGGCCAGATCCTGGCATGCCGTGGGAGGAACGTACTGGTCGCTGGGCGTCGCTGATAGCGCCCTCCTGGCCTACGAGAAAGCTGAGAGCCTGGATGGAAATTATGCGCCGGGTTTGGCTTCGTTATCCGACTGGTATGAAAGTGACGGTAATTTCGCAATCGCGCTCGAGTACGCGTCGCGTGCATTGGAACTCGAACCGGAAAACGCAGCGTATCTGTACAAGGTTGGTTCACTCCAGATTCGTGAAAGACAGTATGAAAAGGGAATCAAAACTCTTGCAGCAGTAGTCGCGCAAGAGCCGTGGAATCACAGTGCAGAACTTGGCATCGGCCAGGCCCTCCAGGCACTTGGTGAAATGGACCAGGGCAAAGAGCATATTGTGAAGGCGAATAAGCTCCGGGAAGTCCAGATGGGAGTTGATCGGACGAGACGGGTGGCCAAGCGCCAGGCGGACAATTTTCAGGTACAGCTTGATTATGCGACTGCACTGAAGCGTTCCAACCGACTCGAAGAGGCTATTGCACAGTTCGAGGTCGCAAGAACACTGCGGCCCAATAACCTCGGTCTTCGCAACAACATCGCGACACTTCATCTACAACTTGACCGAGAAGGAGAGGCTCTGTCACGATACCGAAGCATTATCGACGATGATTCAACGTTTGCTGAGGCATGGCTGAACCTAGCGCTATACTTTGGTCGAAAAGGCGACGTAGCTCGTGCAGACAGTGCAATGTCACGTGCTGTCAGGTTCGGCCAGGACAACGCCCGTGTAACTGAAATGGTGCGGCGTCTGCGGGACGACCGGCCCGCCAATTAGAAAAACGTGAGCATGGCTCGGCTTCCCTGTTGGGCGTCTGGGCGGAGCATCTTTGTAACACTGAGTCGTGGACGGGAAAACGTCGCGTCACGAAATCGACGGCAGCTTGCCGCTATCGCGGACCTGGCGATCGTTCTTGCGACAAATTGAAATATCGCCTTGCCTCCAACGTATCCCCGCGAAGGACGAGAAGTCTAGCCATATTGAAGGCCATCGTTCGAGACTGAGGGTCCTGCTCTTCAGCAAGACCTAGAAGCGCCGCAGCCTCATCCAACCGGCCCTGTCGGAGTCGAATCGCCGCCAGTGCATTGATCCGGTCTATGGACCCGTGGCGGCTAACGACGAACTGCAGGATATTTCCGACGGCTTCATCATGATTCGAACTCTGGACGCCGAACGCAAGCGCCTCGTCGATTATGCGGTCATTGAAGGGCTGCCAGTTAAGTATGGCTCGGTAGT
>CBDTVC010000307.1:0-4684 GCA_965363925.1 uncultured bacterium
TTATCGTCGACCCTCTCGTAGAAAGATTCCCATTTGAAATAGTTGCTAAGGGCGCCGGTCAGCGAACTCTTTCCCGCACCGATATTACCGGCAATTGCAACGTACTTCTTCCCAGACTTGATCGGAGTGTCGGTCATGCGCCGTGGCTTTGAAATAATTACTGAAGAAGATAATGCAGCTTGACCAGTGCCCCGTCGCGAAACAGTGGAAGGTCAGTAATCCCAACTGCTTTCTTTGGTGTCAGGAGATTGCGTGCGTGACTTGTGAACCGTTCAGGCGCAAGTCAAAATCGGAGATCCCAAATGACGTCCCAACCGCTACTGCCGAAGCAATCATAGGCGAGTCTGGAGGAACGGTCCTGGTTCGGTTCGCGACGTCAGCCAAGGCGACCGAAGTAACACGGTTGGCTTGCAGGGCAACCATCCGGCCGAACTGCTTCTCCGCGACCATGGCCGCGGCATACGAACCGTAGAGCGTTGCGAGGTTTCTATCAAATGCCGTTGGTGTGCCACCACGCTGGATGTGACCGAGCACCGAATGCCGAATCTCGCTCCGGATAACTGTACTGAGTTCTTGTTTTAACGCAGCAGCAACGCCGCCGAGACGGATCGGATCGGGCGAGTCCGAGACAACTTCGCCAACGACCATCTCGCCGCCTTTTTGCCGCGCGCCCTCGGCAATGGCGATCATCGTAAAATGCTGTCCGCTGACTACCCGGGCGCGGCAAACTCGCGCAATTTCGTTGATATCGTATTCGATTTCAGGGATCAGGATGACGTCGGCACCACCAGCGACACCTGCGTACAATGCGATCCATCCTGCATACCGACCCATGGTCTCGATAATCATGACGCGACTATGCGCATGGGCGGTAGTACTCAACCGGTCAATGGCATCCACTGCAATGGCGACGGCCGTGTCGAATCCAAATGTCCGGTCCGTACCTATCAGGTCGTTGTCGATCGTTTTGGGTACGCCAACCGCATTAATACCGATTTCATTGAGTCGATGCAGAATTGACATTGTACCGTCACCTCCAATTCCCACAATCGCATCGAGCCCAAGCTCATGGTAGTATTGAAGTACAGAAGCGGATACATCCACCCCGCCTCGCTCGTGATAGGCGAAGGGGTTACACTTGTTCGAAGCGCCTAGAATAGTCCCTCCGAGGTTCAAAATCCCGCTTACGTCCCTGTATTCCAGCTTCCGGACGCTCTGGCGGACCAATCCTTCGAACCCGTTCTCAAATCCAATAATCTGCGCGCCGTGTTGAAGCATCAGACTCTTCGAAACAGCTCGAATTACGGCGTTTAGGCCTGGGCAATCGCCTCCACCAGTTAATAACCCAACTCTTTTAGTAGACCCCATTTTATTGTCGATTTGTCTCGTTTTGAGTTGACTTTGATAGTAATGAACAAGTTATCCCCACCCATTGTTTGGCAGGTCAAATCATCAAATCTTATAAGCTACAGGTGCCGTCGCTGCTGATCCAGAATCCACTCCGGGTGGCGGCGGCACCCGGACTTTGTCCGTCTCCCAGCCAATATACTTCGCTCGGCAGAAATACCGATTTCAGCCGCCAGTTGGCCGCGCCACTACCAATACTTAACTACAGATCACAGCGACTTCTATTCCTGAACTGCTACTACTATTTGTGTGACCGTTGACAGCTCCAACACCTGCTCAAGATCAACCGCGAAGATAACCCGTATCAGGCTAGCCCAGACAGGTTAACCCGAACAGGTTGTGACCCCGCAAGAGTTAAAGCGACGCGCAGTCTGTCACACAACCTAATGATGACCACCATCAACCATATCCAGGTTTCGTCAACGGGGCACGTTTCTCATCGACTGCTAGGCAGTTGCTTGACTGATGGCCGTGTTTCTTTTGTTCGGATTTTCTGTGATCGTGCATCTGGTAATCGCGACGCGAACAGTCATGAGGTCTGCAGTCGCGACGTAAGTCGACATCGCAGGTTGGAAGTTGCGGGTTGTGCACTTCACCGCGTTGCTCTCGTTCTGTTTTTTCTGCTGGCTTTTGTTGGCCAGTCTGATTCCTTCGGCCAGGCTGTACAGCTGTCAGAACAATCTGGGTCGCAAGGAACCACTGAAATCGACCTCGCGGTCAACACGCCAAGCGAGCTCCGGACTGGTCAGACCGGGCAGTTCTTCGTTGAACTTCGGAACCGATCCTACGAAGGGTTGCGGTTTGATCTTCCCGATGGCTTTCAAGTGCTGGGTGTTCACGTCGAAAGCTACCAGCTTGGTCCGTTGGAGAATGAACTTCGGCTCGCGCGGCGCGGAGCATCCGGGACCGTCTACCTGGCCGACCAGCTAACGGCAGACGCCGTTGCGATAATCACGTTCAAGTCGCCGGCCCTACCCGTCGACGAAATGCTAAGGGTTGTACCCATTGTTGGGGACGTTGATCACCGGTTCGAGTTGACGACAGACGCGTCGGTCCGTCGCCTTATCGTGCGGCCGGCTGCTCCCAGTGAGAACACCGTATTGGAGCTCACTCGACAACACCCAGTGGTCGAAATCGAAAACCGCCGGTTTGACGAGCTTAGTGATGAAGATCCGTTCACTATGTCGACTTGGGTCCGAACGACTGACATTGGTGGAATAGTGCTATCGTCGTGGACTGGCGTGGAAGATGACGCCTATCCGGTGGAGCTTGTAGTAGGTGTGGACGGGCGACTTGTTTTTTATCGAGGTCGCGCGGGCGAACACCAGTCCATGCGATCAAGGGAGGCCGTCGCGGACGGTGCCTGGCACCACGTCGCTATCACTGTTGACCCTTCACGCGACAGCGCTTTTCTGTACGTCGATGGAATCGCCCACGATTCTTTGATGACGGATTTTTCGTTTTCAGGGAACGGTGCGCAGCTTGTCATTGGAGGTCGCGTTCGGTCGGAGAACGTCGGACAGCGTGTTACGCCGCAGGCTGGCGGGATGATAGACGGATTGGTTGATGAGGTGGGATTCTGGCTTGAACCCTTGAACGCCTCCGCGATTGCTGATCTATCACACGGTGATGTCCAGGCGGTGCAATCTCCTTTGATTCTGCAACAGTTTACCCCTGACGACTTGGCATCCGGCCGGCTGCCATCGTTTGCAAAATTGGCCAATGAAGCCTTGACCACGCGCGACGTGTTCAGATCTCTGTCGGGCCAAATTCGAAGTGGCGCGGTAGAATTGTCGTGGAGCGCGTCTCCGCTTGAAGCGGAGTATTTTGTAGTAGAACGCTCAACCGATGGCGTCCAGTTTGGCGAGATCGGTAGCGTTCCTCATCAGCGCGGGAAGGACGAGTACCTGTTTGACGATAAATTTGTCGACAGTGGAGTGCTGTTCTACCGTATTGTACATGCGATGGGGAAGGCGGGCACGCAAACATCCGCAACGATAAAAATCGGGATTGCAGACCCACTTGCTATCAGTCCGATGTTCTTGAAGGGAAACGCTCCCAACCCCTTCAGCGATCGGACAACGGTGATCTTTGAGATTCCTGAGCCCGGTCATGTCTTTCTTTCCGTTTGGGACGTCGCCGGACAGCCCGTGCAAACGCTTGTTGACGCTGAAAAGCCTTCGGGCATCCATGAAGTGGGGTTCGAGGCCGGTGAGCTTTCGACTGGGACTTACTTTGTCCGGCTGCAGTACGATGGCCGATTAGAATCGGCAAAAATGCTTCTCGTAAAATAGCCAGTCGCTCCAACCTTTCTTTTTCGATGCGAAAGCCGCAAATTAGGCCAGCATCCGATCTGAAAGCGGTCAATGATGACCATATCGCTTCAGCTTCGCCCTTCTAACCAGTCTCTCAATAAAAGATGGCTCATTCCGGCTCGAAGTCCAGTGCAACCACGGCTACGCCTGCGCAACCGTTTATCCCGGCATCGCAAACGCTGCCGGAAGTCACGGTTAAGGCCGTTATTCTCGGTGCCTTGTTGTCCGCAATCCTGGCCGGTGCGAACGCCTACCTGGGGTTGAAAGTCGGGCTTACCGTATCGGCGTCGATACCGGCGGCAGTCATTTCGATGGCGCTCCTCCGGTTTTTTCGCGAGTCGAACATTCTTGAAAACAATGCCGTGCAAACCGCAGCGTCGGCCGGTGAGTCACTTGCTGCCGGTGTGATCTTTACGCTTCCGGCGTTGATCATGCTCAACTATTGGAGCGGTTTTGAGTTTCTGCCGACGATGGCGATTGCACTCTGTGGCGGCATCCTCGGGGTGTTGTTTACCATACCTCTTCGTCGGGCGCTAATCATTGAAGCGAAACTCCAGTTTCCCGAAGGCGTGGCGACGGCAGAGGTTTTGAAGGCCGGCCAGCAAGGCGGGGATGGGGCAAAATTGATTGCGATTGCCGGGATCGCGGCAGCGCTGCTGAAGCTTTGCCAGACTGGATTCAAATTTGCCTCGGGTTCAATTTCGGGCGCCGTTTCGGCTGGTAAGTTGTTATTCGGTTATGGGTCAGACCTTGGGGTGGCGTTGCTCGCGGTTGGCTATATCGTTGGGCTGAATATTGCGATTCTCGTTTTTGCTGGCGGACTGATTTCCTGGCTGTTTGGTATTCCGATATATTCGGCACTTCTTGATCCCGAAACGGCGTCTTCGCTATTCGGAGACGCGCACGGGTACGAACTGGCGGAGCAGATTTGGAGTAAACGAATCCGGTACATGGGCGTCGGT
>CBDTVC010000308.1:0-4675 GCA_965363925.1 uncultured bacterium
TTGGAAACCCCACGGCAATTGAAGCTACCCTTCGAGGCGTCGTTGCAAATCCAGCTATCACGTTTACCGCCCTCGGAGATCACAAGTCAAGCCCGGCATCTGAAATCAGAGACGATGTGATGACGGCCGTGAAGGCCGGCGTCGATCACATTCGGCCGGGTACACCGCATGTGACATATATGGCGCCGTACGGGACGGACGGCATTCATATCCGCCGAGCGGGAATTCCAACCTACGGCGTGATGGGCCTGTTCATGAAAGAAAGCCACCGATTCGAGCACGGCCTGAACGAACGTGTACCGGTACGCGGATTCTTCGACGCTCTGGAATTCTGGTACGTTGTAATGCAGGAACTCGCCGGTTCGCCGGCCGGTGGATGATACTGCCACTATCCTATCTCTCAGCCACGGGCTAGTCGTATGATCGCTTCCATCTGGTCCAAGTAATCGGACAGCGCCGCCCGCCCCGCTGCGGTTAACTTGAACGTCGTTAGTGGCATGCGATCAACAAACGACTTCGAGGCAGTTACATACCCAGCCTTTTCGAGTTTACGCGCATGTACGCTGAGGTTACCGTCTGTCGTTTGGAGCGCCTCTTTCAAATCGTTGAAGGTCATCTTACCTCCAGCTGAGAGCGCACTCAGCATACCGAGGCGTATCCGAGTATGAATTACCGGATTCAGCTCGCCGTGAAGCAATCCCGTTGTCGCTGATGCGGTGGAGGGCGCTTTCGGTTTCTGCTTCGCGCGGCTTAAAGTCTTCGTTGCTTTAGCCACCGTATCGCCGATAGATTATCAAGCCCATTACGAGGTGGAGCACACCGAATCCCGCGCCCATCAAGACGTCGCCAGGGATCGAGGTTAGTACCGCTAGAATTCCGACCAACATGAAGAGTCCGCCGAACAACGGAAGATTGCCAACGGAATACGTTCCGCCCGCGGCGAGACCTGCACCGTACATCAATAACCACGCGGCGGGCATCAATTCGAAGACGCCGTACTGGTAGAGGCCGAATGTTAGCGCGGCACCGCCAATGATTGCCGGCGCGAGACACAGGGCGAACTTCCTTCCTGGCCCGGCGGCCACTGAGGTGCCACTTCGCCTTGCCTTTTTCACAGATAGCACCAAGCTTACCAGCAGAGCAAGGACCGCAACCGTACACCAGAATTTTGCCCACGCCGCCGACGGCTCAAACGTAATCGAGGCATAGATACTTGCACCAGCGCCAATGACACCGATCGCAATTAGGCCGATACCGGAGATTGCCGAAAATTCTGTCGAGCGCTGCATTACGTCACGGATGTAGCGCAGCTCGTCTTCGGCTTCAAACTTTCCTGACATGATGGGTTGTGATCTATTCGGCTAGTGCAGTAACAAATGCGAATTGGGTTGTAGCACGATCGGTACGCTACGAATTGTCGTGTTCCGACATTCGATCGCCTGCTATTCGAAACAACAGGGCTGCGCAGACAAAGAGAATGACGAAGAATGCGTTGATAACTATGATCTCAACCGGTCCACTTGCCGGGGCCCCTAATCCAGCAACCAAAGCGATGACCGCAACCAACGCCACTGCTGCTGCGGTTGCGAACAATGCCCACGCCATTCGGCGCGACTCAAATCGAGCGAGTAAGACGCCGATCACGCCGACAGCCAGAACTCCACCATACATCAGGTTAGCGCTGTTGCCTTCCGATCCGATGATGCCAACGGCGCCGTTGACCCAGACAAGTAGAACGGCAGCTAATAGTGCCACGCCCCACCCAGCTCGGTAAGTAATATCGCCGGATCGTCCAACGACAAATTCAAAGACAAGCCCGGTGCCGATCAGTAGGACGCCCGCAATCGCGAAATCACCGACGGTCCAATTCACTTCATCTGAGAACTGCATGGCCACGAGAGGCGCGAGAAGCAGAACGGCGACAAAAGACCAAGCTGCCACTCTCCATGGATTGGCGAATCTACCGTTGGTGCTGACTGTGTATTCCGACATCGTTTGATTTTCCTCCGAGAGCGCCCGATCGGTGCTCTCTCTATGTGATACGTCCTTTATGCCTGTTTCATTCGAGGGCCGCTTCATTGAATACCCTGCGAGAGCCTCCCAAATTACTATCGGCACCAATATAAAGTACTTTACGTTACAAAGTAAATAATTCGTGAGCAACCGTCTCACTTTTCCCTGTGATCCACAAAGGAATTGGTTTGGTCCCGGCATGTTCAGGCACTCGGCCCCAACGGCACAGGGGGAACTTATCGCACCAATTCAAGCTGAATGCCACTCCCCCATCCCGTGCCCCATCTGTCGGGAAGTTGCCCCCCATCCGCCAGCCTGAAGCCCTTCGCCTTGAGCGACTGTAGGTTGAGTACGGGGCCGCCGGCGCGCTGAAACCCAAATGGGTCTTGGTCCGACTCTCCAACCGGCGCCATGAAGATCGTCGCGTGCTTGCCGTCTTCTGAAACAGTGACTTGCAGATCCAGGCTACCGAACTCCGTCGGGATCCCGTTCGCTCGCAGTTCAGCACCTGGGTACCACCACGATGCCGGCACACCTTTTAGCAGCTCGAGGTTGTCGCCGTCTTCCATCGCGATGAAGTAGCGAACGAGATTGATAAACTCGGAACAGGCGCTTGAGTGAGGTACATCACCGGTTGATCGGCGGGGGCCGGAACCAGGAAGTTGCTCCTCCACCCACACGTACGTCGGAGAGGCATGATTGGCAACGGCATACAACATCTCCTGTGCCTTCTGCACGTCGCCGAGATACAACCACACTGCAGCGCGAGTTGCCTCAATGAATGGTTGAACGCCGTTGTTCAGCCATCCGGTACTGATCGTCAAACCCTCGGCAGTGGGCGCGTCCCGGAGCATCTTCATGTTGGCGGCAACGAGTGGATCACTCTTGCCAAGCATCCGGCCCGGATAAACCATGTGCGAGAACTGAGTCTGGCTTCGCTGGGGTACATGTTTCGTCGAGTCAAACTCCATCCGGATCGGCAAAAACCAATTGCCAAACTCATCCTGCGATAATGAGCTAGCAGCAGCGCGACGGAATGCAGCAGCGTATGAGGCATACTCAGACTCGTACCGTGCCGCTTCGTCGAAACGACCAAGCCATCGTGCACCGTCAGCCATGTTGCGGATCGCAAGCATACTCCAGTAATTCGTCGTGAACTCCGGCACCACTCCGCCAACACCTCCATCGGATAGTCCTGCTGGCATCAACCCGTAGTTCAACGCCTCTGGATTTGTGGTCATCCGACGCATGTTAACAATCCATGCAGCTGCCCGCTCCAGTTTCGGCCAGTATGACTCAAGAAATTCCTGGTCACGCGTCATGCGTGCATGAAGATGAACCGCCTGAACCGCGAGGCCCGTTTCTTTTAACAGGCTTGGCGGAGTTAGGATCAGGATACGCCCGTCATCTTGTTGGTAGCTGAATGTCTTTGCAAAGGATGACCGTGCGGTTCCATAACCTCCAAGATGCGTCAGTGCACGACCAACGCGCGGTTGATTCGAAGCCCAAAGCCCTCTGTAAACGGAGGGTCCCGGTTGAGTTTGCAACCTACCATCTACGTGCTCCGCAAGCTGATAAATCGTTCGTATGCTACCATCAAACAATGCCTGCAGCGTATGGTCAGGAACTGAAAATTTGCCCCAAGGGAGTCCGGATTCATCGCGCCAATATTCAACCAAGCGTTTCCGCTCAGCACTAACATCGACATCCGACAAACCGACTGCTGAGCGTGCTTGATCGCTCGGCTGCACGACAGCAACTGTGACTTCAGATGTACCTTCGGGAAAGGACAGCAGCCAACCATCTGCGGTCCTGACTGTGGAGCTCGCCCACGGACTGGTTTTGACAAACTGATCCGAAAAGGACATCAGTGCTCCGTGCCGGGCGTCGTAACGCAAGTTGCGTTTGGTGCGGATGCGGACCATGGGTTCCGCGCCCTCAGCAGTAATGGTTGCATGCAGCAGGTCGGTTCTTGATCCGCGATTCAACAACTGGGCCTCTCGACCGCAGTCCACATACACCTCCGCTTTGTCAGACAGTTCGCCTCGAATGAGTGCTTGCTCATCGATCACCGTATCAGCGCCAAATACCCAAACGGCGCTAACGAAGACGTTGCCGTCTACAGTACCTGTGTTCGCTCTGACCTGAATATCCAGCCATCCGTCTCCATTCCCATCACGTGCCTGCATTGTCACAACCGCAGGCGCGTTTTGCCCGACGCGATCCACCACATCGATGTCTACAAGTGGTGCGCCTTCGACTGCTAACGACATGATGCGCGTCACATGGTCTCTAACCTTCCGGTAAGGGTCTGCAAAGCCGAGGACCACTGTTCGAGACCCTCCTTTTTCTACACGGACCTGATAATCGACGGGACGGTTTGTCCCATACGCGACATTTCGAAACGCTGGATCTACGGTACCGAGTGGGTTTGCCCATCCGATCATCGAGTTAACGCCGTTTAGTCGGCGTACGTTGCCGACGTACGGGCGCTTGTTTTCAGTTTGCCAGTCGTAGGATGGGACCTGCGAGAACGCTTCGATGACAACAGACGCGGCCGACCAACGAGTCTCCGTACGCACTACGGGGACGCGGGCATCATCGATGAATTGCTCCTTCGAAATCACAGAGTCTCCAGCAAGCTCAACCGACACGAAGGTAC
>CBDTVC010000309.1:0-4665 GCA_965363925.1 uncultured bacterium
GTTGCAGCTTGCTTCGGTCTTGACATTCAAGTCATGCCACCGGCCGAAGCGTGTAATTTTAGCCTCAAGCGAATCAAAGAGGGCAAGGATACGATCTCGGTTACGGGTAACGTACTGCGTGATTATCTGACCGATCTGTTTCCGATTCTGGAAGTCGGCACAAGTGCGAAGATGTTATCGATCGTACCCTTGATGAACGGCGGTGGACTTTTTGAAACCGGTGCGGGTGGTTCAGCGCCAAAGCACGTGCAGCAGTTTGTCGAGAAGAACTATCTGAGGTGGGATTCACTGGGTGAGTTTCTCGCGCTAGCAGTTTCATTCGAGCATCTCGCAGAATCGACTGGTAACAAACGCGCGCAGGTGCTGGCTGATACGCTTGATGCGGCAACATCAAAATTCCTCGAGAACGATAAATCTCCGACTCGGCGACTCGGTGGGATCGACAATCGCGGGAGTCATTTTTACCTCTGTCTTTATTGGGCTCAGGAAGTCGCCAAGCAAAACTCAGATTCAGAATTAAGCCGAGTCTTCAAGCCGGTTGCTGAGAGCCTCGCTAAAAACGAAGCGAAGATCGTGGAAGAGTTGCTCGCGGTTCAAGGAAATCCCATGGACATCGGCGGGTATTATCATCCGGACGATGCGCTTGCTTCTGCGGCGATGCGGCCTAGCGCAACGTTGAATTCGATTCTCAGCAACACCAAGTAGGTCGTGGCGGCTACGGGCGGTTTCGGCGAGTTGGTCTCCGGCCGCCACGAACACCATCGCGCCGTGACCCTTGACGGTCAAACCGCAATCGCTGGTCAAGCTGGTCAATTTGTTCTGGAGTGAGAACGGATCGAAGTTTCGATCGGGTTGAATCGATAATCGCCATCGTCTGAGAACGCGATTGTATCGATTGCTCACGCACCTGCACCTCTGCGGAATCGAGAATCGCGCGAATGGCGTTTCGCTGTTCATCGCTGGTGGGCTTGATCGCACGGTCCATGGTTCGTGCAAATCCGCCGGGGGCCCGCATAAACGCAATACGCTCAAACCGTTGCTCCGCCATGCGTGCATTAAGAAGAGCACCCAGTAACATTCCGATACAAAGCGTAGCAAACAATAGGAGACCGGACTTCAGTCGTGTATTCATAGCGCTAGCGGCGCGATACCGCGAAATAGTGTTTCGTGTCTTGCAAATTTATGCAGGTGTTACAAAGATCCGTACGCCAATGCATCGGAAAGTGTATCAGATGGAAGGCCAAAGAGGGCTTCAACGATAGAGCCAGCGACCTCCAGTCCCTGATAGGTAATCACGTTGTACGAACCGATGACAATGGCCACCAGCAGGCATGCAACTGCAGTCCGGACAAACAGCCACCTAAGCGAATCGTACAGTGAATCGTATGGTGAATCTGCAGCCGCAATCACAGGCGGACTGATGCGATTCATAACGCGGTCACTGAAATAAGGTGCGAACGAATCCGGCCTCGCAGACGCAAAATGTTCTCGCATCGAACGTAGAACAGCGAGTTGATTTCTCAAATCGTCATCGAATTCAAGGCGTGTTTCAAGTTCATTTGACTGATCTTCCGGAAGTGCCCCTTCGAGGAACCGAAGCAGTCTTTCACGATCTGTATTCATTGGTCTATTCACGTCTTCGTTTTTCCCAGCGTTTGCTTTCGAATACCAGCGTCCAATCAAGAATTAATTCAATTCCGTTCGGTGAACAAGGTGTTATTGATTGATTAAGGGTTGCAGAATTTTTTCCAGGGTCGCAAGTGCTCTGGATAGCCGCGACATTACTGTACCCTCCGCGACACCGAGCATATTTGCGGTCTCCTTTGTCGAATACCCTTCAAGCATTCTCAACACAACAACAGCACGCTGATCAACACTAAGGCGTAGAAGCGACTGCTGAACAAGCACCCTCTTTTCCCGAGTTTCTATCTCTTCTGCGCCATCAATAAAGGCGCTGTCGGATAAAATCTGCGAAACGGAGTCGTCATCCCGACTGAAGAATCGCTTGGACCAGTTCTGACGTTTTTTCAATGCCTTGAGCGATTGATTCACTGCAATCCGTGTCAGGTACGTTCCCAGGCTCGCTTCTCCTCTGAACTTGTCGATTGATCTATGGAATCGGATAAACGTTTCCTGCCCGATGTCATCCGCCTCTGCACCGCGTCCAATCATACTGATCACGGTCGCGGCGACTTTTCCCTGATACCGATCCACAAGCGATTTGAACGCAACGTCATCGCCCACGCGCGCGCGGGCGATGAGCACTTCATCCGTTAATGTATCCGCTTGCGACATAAAGTCTCATGGGGCAGTGCCCTGAGGCGGTCTGGCCATTGTGTTGCGAGCATCTGGTGCCCGTTCACTGTCGTTTATTGTTAGATCCCGCTTTCTTCCATTTCATTCCCACCCGGCCTCTTCTTTACATCGGTTTGTGCTCCAGCTTCAGGGACGATGCCGCCAAACACTGAATAGTGCCTCGGCGGTGCCAATAGAACATAAAATACCGATGCATCGCCGACTGCTCATCGTGGCAACTGGTTGCCGCGTTTTGATTTCATCAGGCCAATGGAATCGAATGACCATAGAGGGGATCAAAGACGTATAGCATGAAACTAATTACGTATGAAGGTGGAGACAATGAAGAATATAGACCAACAAAAAATGGGCATCGGATTCGGGCTGCTCATCCTGGTGTTCGGTATCAGTATGGCAACACCAGCGATGTCTCAGAACGCTCGTAGCCGGGGAGACGCAAGGGATATGTTGGGTGACCGACAAATCGAAAGGATGCAGGAGGTACTGGAACTGAGTGACAGTCAGATCGAACAAATCAAGCAGCTCCAGGAATCACAATCGGACGTGCGATCTGAACGCACGGCGCAACAGAGAGAAGTAGCGAAGGCACGCCGGGCGGAAGCGACTCAGCAACGCACCGAAGCTCGGGAAGCATTCGAGGCGATCTTGACGTCGGAGCAACTCGAGAAGATGTCGGATTTGAAGCAGCGTGAAATTCGCGGTCAGCGCGCAAAAAATGGACGTCGCGCGGCCTTAGTGCAGAATCGCGCAGTCCGCGGTCGACAAGCTGTCCGAGACGTGCGAACGGCACGCCGATTTCTACGATCAGACCGTGGTTCACGAATTCAAGAGCGTCGTCAAAACGGTCGAATGAACTCAACAGGTCGTGGTGGCAGAATGTGGAATCAAAATCGTAACGCTTCGGCGGACGGGTCCGGCTTCGTACTCAGAGGCCTACGCGGCTTGGAGCTGACGGACGAACAACAAACTCGTGTTGAAGAGTTGACGTCGACCCTCCAGAGTGACTCAAACGAATGGCGCAAAGCGAATACCGACGCGACAACGGAGCAGAAGCAAGAATTTCGATCAACTCAAGATGAAGCGTTGGAAGAGGGGCTGGCATCGATCCTTACAGACGAGCAGCTTGCAACGATGAACGACCGCAAAAGCGGAATGCCAGCAAAGTCAGGCAGGAGGGGAAACAGGTAGCCGGTACACAGAAATGTACTTGCACTCGTACCAAGTGTAACATTGTCGCCACCGAACGGGGTAGTACGCACTACCCCGTTCGCCTTGGCTGGAGTCTCCAGTTTTAGATTCGACATTGCAATTTCTTGCTGTATTATTGGCGTGGAGTCGTAGCGGCTGGTCGCGCGGGACGATGACGCTCTGGATCCTTCCGTGGGTAATCCACCGACGCGATTTTGCCCGGCGGACTCATGCCCCCTGTGGCGGTACATGACCTGGGCGACGCACGCGACGGGCAGATTCGAATGAGCTTTCGGGTATTGTAATACGCAATCGGGTTGACGCGTGAGTGTACTTAGGCGATGGGGATACGATATCAGCCGTACCTTGTGATGCCGCATGCATTATCCGTTCAACCATGGCTCGCATCTTCGCAGCGGCGCACGAAAATAGAACATGACCTCTCCACCACCTCTGCTAGCCGCTAGAAACATTGGCCGCCAGATTCCGGGTCGTTGGTTGTGGCGAGAGACCTCGTTCGAGTTGGCCGCCGGCCAACGAATGGCAATCGTCGGGCCGTCGGGATCCGGGAAATCTGTAATGATGCGGTGCCTTGCCGGGTTGACAGCGTTGTCTGAGGGCGAAGTCTTTTTTAAGGGTCGAGCCCTGTCGGACTATGCGATGCCAAGCTATCGATCACGCGTGCTCTATCTCCCGCAGACCGCGACGATGCTGGAAGGCACGGTCCGCGAAAACATTATGTCGGTGTTGAGCTTCGCAGTAAACAGCAGTGTTCGATTTGACGAAGAGTGGGTTTGTCGGATACTGCGAGGAGTTGGGCGAGACGTCGACTTTCTAAACAAGACGTCCGATTCTCTCTCAGGCGGGGAGCGTCAGATCGTTGCCTTGCTCCGTGCGCTTCAGTTGAAGCCTGAGGTTCTCCTGCTCGATGAACCGATAGCAAGCCTTGACGATGTTGCAGGCGACCAACTGGCCGCCGTTATCAAACAAGCGCTCGCGGAGTCAGATCTGGGCGGAGTAATCTGGACCGCGCATCAACTCAACGACATTGGCCTTGGTTTTGACTCGTTACTTGAACTCGACTAAATGGATTTTCTGAGCGAACGATGATGCAAAACTACATCGAGATCACAACGACGCAGTTGGCACTTGCCTCGTTGC
>CBDTVC010000310.1:0-4656 GCA_965363925.1 uncultured bacterium
GACGGTACCGGTCCGTCCGAGATTGACCGACAGCGTTAGGTTTTCAGAAATCCATGACGCCAGCGCACTATCAAATTCTTCGTACGGCAGGACGATATCGAGCCCCGATCTGCTGGCCAGTTCGGGGTCGTCTGCGAGAGGCCGGCCTGGAAAGTCGTTTGCCCGTGCTGCGCTCTCGAACCGCACGTCGCGGCGCGGAGTATAGACCAGCGCTTTGCTGGCGCGCACATCCAAAACGAGAATGGAATGTGGCAACTCCAATCCCGTGAAGTATAGGAAGTCGTCTGTCTGTCGAAAGGTGGTGCCGTGTGATCGTCCTTCGGCACCAGGGACGATGTGGAAATCTGCACCGTCCTCGGCGAGCAGAGACATCATGCGGTCGCGACGCTCAGAGTAGACCGCCGCCTCGTGTTTCAAGTCCGTCCAGTCAAAGAAGCGCTGCTCGGGGGTGTTTGTGGCTGCTTGCTGTGCTCCAGTTTCTTGAGCGGTCGCTTCTCGCGTTGTCGCAGGAGTCAGTGTCGCAAAGCAACACGCAGTGCCAAGCCAAGCCAACTTGGCAATCGTAAATCTGTTCATCGGTATTGTCCGTCGTGGCTTCGTGGCTTCGTGGTGTCGCGGTATCGCGGTGTCAACCTGTAGGGCAGCCGAGATTGATGCTAACCAATATCGTCTGGGGTCGGCCCATTGACAAATTACCTATCAACGTTAATATTGACGCCAATCCATATTTAGATTGGCGGTTCAGGACGGATTCGTTTGTAGCGGATTTACTCACAAAGCCTGCCAGGGAGATTTTTGGGCTTCGGCAATCCGTATCCGCTACGATCCGACACATTACAGCCAATTGTTCGTACAGACTCGATACCCGCCAACTTCGCCCCCGAACTTCGCCGCCCAACTTTGCCTCCCAGAATCGCCCCACAGCATCGCCCACAACCTCTCCCCCAAAGTCTAGAAGACGTCGAATTGCCATGTCCGCAAAATCCGAACTCTTGAGAGTCGCAAAGCTGATTCTCGTCCTTACTCTTCTGCCTACAGTGGCTTCGGCAGACCCAGTATTCTCGGGCACGTTAAGTGAGAATCTGTTGATCGAAAGCGAAGCTCTCGGTTACAAGCTACAGTACCGTGTCTATTTGCCGGATGGTTACGAGTCCATGACAGATTTGCCGGTTCTGTACATAACGGATGGCCAGTGGTACATCAGTGATGGTGGCGTTCCGCGCGTGCTGGACGAGCTTATCAGCTCGGGGAAAATCGAACCCGTGATTGCCGTCTTCGTGGACAATCGGAACCCGGACAATCTAAAACTCAACCGGCGGAGTCGACAATTTTTTTGTAACCAAGGCTACGCTGACTTCTTCTCTTCGGAGCTCGTGCCGGCCATCGACAAACAATATCCTACAAAAAAGGATCGAACAGGTCGTGTGATTTTGGGAATGTCCTTCGGTGGCTTGAACTCGGCCTGCTTTGGGCTTCAGGCGACCGGTACGTTTGAAGGGATTGCGATGCAATCACCGGCGATGCATCCCGTCTCAGATCTTTTCTCGCGATACGAAAAATCGGAAGACCTGAAACTCAACGTCTTTCTGAGTACCGGTTCGAAGAATGACAATGAAGAGCGCACCCGGCGATTCAGGTCAATACTGAAGGCCAAAGATTTTCCGATGCACTACGTCGAAGTGCCGTTTGGACATGAATGGGCTAACTGGGGACCGCTAATCGACGATGTGTTGCTGTACTTCTTTGAGAGCTGAGCCGGCACGGCGGCGGGTGCCTCTGCCATGTCGGTGTCGACTGGACCCGAGTAAACGCCCACGATATGTGTTTTGCACTCTCTAGCTCCTGGAGTGCAGGCGAGAAAGATCAGCAACAGATGCATCGCAGAGGCGGCGAAAAACATTGACGGGCCAGGAGCTTGACTCATGTGGAAGTCCGGCCACGTGCCTGTGTCGCTTCCAGTACCCTCAGCGTCAACAGTTGTGCTATCGTAGAGCATTCCCCACAACAAGGTTCGTACGTAACCTGACAGGATTGGAGCTGTGCTGAGTCGATCTTGCTATCGATGCAACTCAATACGGTCAGGAGGCAAAATCATGCGCATTTCGATAGTGCCGCTTGTTGTCATTCTTCTTTGGCTGCCGCCCGTGGTTTTCACTAATTGCAGCCTAGCAAAAGATGAATGCGAAGCCACTGATATTCACAAGGATGATGTATTTGAAATCCTTATTCAATACCGCGTCGAAATTGTGGATGGGGCCGGATCTCCCGTAGAGGGAGCCACGGTCAGGGTTACACACTACAAAATTCACTGTTCGGGATCTCAAAGTAGTCACGATGTTGATGAAGGAACTACGGCGGCGAGCGGCATCTTTTCCAACGAGCTTCAGACTGTCAAGCGTAGCTATACCGTATCGAACTGGGAAGACACAGTTGTAATGCAGCTTGCCATACATAAGGGTGGCTGGATTCACGAAGAAACTCGGATCTACAACGCGTCGGAGATAGACAACCTGTTGGACAATGTGTACGAAGATCGCATAAGGCAGCATTGGGTCGCCACCTACGACGGAAGTTGACGCAACCCCGGCAAATTGGTGCCGGTATGACCAAAGACGCTATTCGAATCTTCGATCTTAACACGGTTGCCTTCCCAAACGCGCTTAATCTTTTCAACAGCCTTGGCGAGGCACTGCTTGCAGCCGGCAGGTGAGAAAAATCAATAAGTCAGCAGAGGCATTCGTCGTGAAACTCAATCTTCTGGCAATTTAGAGCCTTTCCGGTGCCAATATCGGAGTTCGACAATAGACGATACAACTGAGACGTTTTACTGGCGACGTACCAAGCCAACGGACTCCAGAATGAACATTTCAAGTCAGATTGTAACGTTCTCAATGGCAGTAGTTTTTGCTGCAGGTTTTCTCGATGTGAATGACGTCTCCGCGCAGGACTATGGGTACATCTCCGCGGGGACAAGCAATGCATATTATCGACCGTTTGACGTTGTGGATTTCGCTGACGCATATGCACTTGGTGAAGGAACTCTTTCAGCTCCATCCATGACCGGTTCAGCCACAGGTTCAGTTGTGGAGCTTGGCCACCAATACGATTTGGGGGCTGGCCTTAGTTTCGGTTGGAGCTCGGGCATTGCAGTCATGCGTCCCGAACAGGTGTTGCTATCGGGAGATGGGAGTTCGTTGCAGGTGGACGTCCGATACCGCGACCTCTATTCAAACATAAATGCATCGGTGAAAGTCGGCGGACTAATGGTTGGTGGCGTTATGGGAAGTGCTCACCAGAACATGCGCGTATCGGCAATCGAGAACGGTTCCCCAAAAGGAGATCTAACCGGGACATATTCGGCGTGGGCGGAACGACTGGAAAACGGTATTCGAGGCACCATGTTGCTCGGGCCAGTTTATTTTCGGATGGAGACCATGAAACGCTGGGCCACAATTAGGAGCGGTCGGTTGTACGACAGCAATTACGTCGGAGTAGATGCTCTGTCCGGACAATACTTTCCGCAAGACTACGAGCAGTTTCAAACGGATGGCTCGCGGCGAAGAAACGCCGTAAAGAATGACTTCCGTGGGCGTCGCTATAGTCTCGCTGTTGGTCTGAGGTTCTAGGCAACGGTAGACTCGGTCATTTAATTGGAGCAGACGGCCGTTCGTGGCTAGCCCACTGCGTTCAGCCGGTCCGATGCGCGGGTACGCAAAGAGCTTTTCCATTAAGAAGGAATCGCCAGTTTCGCTTTGTTATGCGTACCTTACTATGTTATGAAAAGCTTTTCGGCGTCCATATTTCTGCTGTATTCAATCCAATTTGCCCTCAATGGATTGGCCGGCGCTGGCTTGCCAGGGGATGCGGTAAGCCACGGCTTTGTTCTCCAGACCGTGAGTTTTGCCCAGGATGTTCGCGTCAACGAAGCACTTTCGTCAAATACTGGTTCTTTCCTTGACGAAGACGGCGAAGCTGTGGACTGGATTGAGCTTTTCAATACATCAGCAGTTCCGGTGCAGCTGGAAGGTTTTGGCCTCTCAGAAGATTCGCTGGATGCGTTTCGCTGGACGTTTCCATATCTGCAGCTCGGACCGGATGAATACGCATTAGTATTTGCATCCGGCAAAGACCGCAAGGGGCTCCTCGGCGCGTGGGAAACCGTGGTGGCTCGAGGGGATACCTGGAAGTACGTGCCAGGATCAGCCTCGATCAGTTCGCAGTGGATTGAAAATGCATTTGATGACACTGGATGGAACACGGGACAAGCGGGCATCGGGTACGGTGATGGAGATGACGCCACATCAACCGGGACCCTGCTCTCTCTTTTTGCAAGGCATTCTTTCAATGTCGTCGACACGTCGCTGGTAACGGGCGCCGTATTTCATATTGATTATGACGACGCGTTTATCGCCTATCTGAATGGCGTCGAAATTGCTCGCTCCGATATTGGTACTCCCGGTGTACGTGTTCCCGCCACTCAGACTCCAGCTCAACAGCATGAAGCGCGGCTCTACCAGGGACTGCTGATAGATGGTTTTGACCTGCCTGTCAGCTTGTTCCTCCCCGGGAATAATGTCCTCGCTGTTCAGGTACAGAATTTCTCGACAACATCATCTGACCTGACCATGATTCCGTTCCTTACGATCGGAATTGATG
>CBDTVC010000311.1:0-4649 GCA_965363925.1 uncultured bacterium
GGAGGATTGTTTATTTGGACCTCGGTACTGCTCGCCCTTATTGCGATCCGCTTATTCATTCTGGGTCCAGAAGTGGGCATCCCGTTTGACGCTACGGTAGTGGCGCTTGCTCTCGTTGTGTTAGTCGGTGTTGCTGATGACCTGTTCGATTTGTCATGGGTGATGAAATTGATGTTGCAGATTGCATGTCTATTCCCACTGGCGGTTTCGTTTGGATCAATCCTTCCAGCGGTATCTGCACCTGTACTGGCCGGCATCAGTGTCGGGCTTGCCATCTGGCTGCTGGTAGTGACAAACGGAGCAAATCTCATGGACGGCATTGACGGGTATCTTGGCACGTGGTCCCTCGTTACGTTGTCGGGTCTTCTGTTTGTGACCTACCAGAGCGGCGCGGCAATACCGATTGCCGAAGTCGGGGCCTTGGCAATCGGACCCTTGATCCTTTTTGTGACTTACAATCAGCCACCGGCCCGTGTGTTTCTTGGTGACGCGGGTTCGCTTTCGTTCGGATTCCTTACTGCTTTGTTGGCAGCAATGCTGTTGTTGTATCAACCCGACCTGTCGCGATTGTTAGCGTTACTCGTTGTCATGACCCTTCCCGTGCTTGAGGTGTTCTCGACGATCGTCCGTCGCGTAAGCGCTGGCAAGCCCGTCTTCTCAAGCGACCTCGACCACATTCATCACCGTCTCGTTGTAGCGACTGGTGGAAGTGTTCTCCGTGCGTCAGGCATACTCATCACAGTGCAGGTTATGCTGTTACTTATTGCCTACGTAATTGATCAAGTGGCAGCCCCTGTTTCAGTCCTTGGATTCGTTGTGGTGTGGGTGTTGGTTACCGCAGGATTGTTCAGGTTGCGGAGGGGATCGAGGCGAACTATCCGCAATCTCCAAACAGTGCCCTCGTTGAACGAGAATTAGTATTGATGGCATCGAGTGATACAGGAAATAGCATCCGGATGTTGCTTGCAGTCCTCGTGAGAGGCAGGTGGTTGTTTGCATCGGTGATGCTCTCAACATTGGTTATCGTGGGAGCGTACGTCACGCTTGCTCCACGGGTTTTCCGCGCGAGTAGCACCCTCGTTGTCGAGCCGGATGGAGGGGACCGGCAGATGGTGCCGTTTGCCTTCGGACGCGGCGACCAGAATATCATGATTGAGTTGCAGGTCCTACGATCGATGGACTTGGCAACACGCGTTGCGGACCAACTCTTCGACCATCGCACGGGTGAACGGCCGGAAGTTTACCCGCTGCTGGAAGCATATTCCGATTCGGAACAGGATCGCCTGCGCCTGGCCAGGCGCTTGCAGAAGGACGTCGAGATTGACCAGGTGCGGCGCGACGTGGGTGTTGTTGAAGTTGCTTATCGTAGTGAGAATCCGGAAGAAGCACGCGTCGTCACAAACCTTTATGCGTCACAGTATGCCTCGCGAAACCTGGAGTCGAGTCGTCTTCGTGCCAGTGGACTTCGGACGTTTGTCGAAGCACAACTCATTGAACATCAATCCAAGTTGGATGACGTTGAACAACAACTTGCGGAGTATCAGGAATCAGAGAATGCATTTGCCTTGGACGAAGAGGCGAGACGGCTATCACAGCAGATGGCTGATTTGCAGACCTCTCTTGACCAGGCCCACGTTGAGTACGAGATGGTTAATGCTCAGATCGCCTCCCTTGATGCTGAGTACGCCAAAATAGAACCCAACCTTGCTGCACGCGTGACAGCAGCTGGCCTCGAGCGGGAAATTGCCACACTGCAGGAGGAGATTGCGCAGCTTGAGTTTGACATCGAGCAGAAATACGCAAAAAATCCGAGCCTACACGGAAAGGAGGCGTCAGATACCGCGTTGCTCAACCTGATTGCGCAGACCGAGGCTCTGAAAGAACAGGTCCGACGGAAGGCTGACCGTTATGTCGAAGGTGTAATGTCCTCTGGTGGCGTTGACCCTGAAGGCTTATCCAATCAGTCCGCGATTCCGTCAACGCTTGTTTACGTTAGTTCGCTGCGAAGATCGATCACCAACAAGAAGATCGAGGCGGCCGCGCTGCAGGCTCGGGTATCCGTCCTTTCGCGGCGTATCCGCAAATATGAACGAGACTTCGATCGGATTCCTGCCCAGGCGCGAACGATCGCAGCCCTGCAAAGAGATCGCGGAAGTTCAGAACAAACTTACGAGTGGCTGATCGAGAAATATGAAGAAGCCAGAATAGCAGAGGAATCAGAATTCGGAAACGTGAAGATTCTTGATGCGGCGTATCTGCCGACAGAACCGATCTCGCCGCGTTCGATGTATGCACTCATGCTTGGCGGATTGCTGGGATTGGTTCTCGCTGGTACCGCCGTTGTTATAAAAGAACTACTTGACGACTCGGTACTAACGCCGGATGATATTCGCCGACTTGGTTTGCCGTTGCTGGGTGTCATTCCGCGCTACCGGTCCACCGGTCCGTTGCCCCCAAATGGTATCGCGTTTGCGGCGGTTGATCAACCAACTGGCAACTTCGCGTCGAGCATCCAGCACATTGTCACCCGTCTGGATGCGCTTGAGTCAAAGGATTGTTCTGTGGTACTCGTTACGTCTCCCGGAAGCGGCGAGGGCAAAACGACGGTTGCCGCTAATATCGCTGCCGGTTTGGCAATCGCCGGCTGGCGGACGCTTTTGCTCGACGCCAATGTGTGGACTCCGCGAGTGCATGAAGTGTCGTCGGTTGAGCAGTCACCTGGACTTACTGGCCTGCTGTTCGGATCTGCGTTAATGAAGGATGCGATTCATCCGACCTGGATCAATAATCTCAAAGTAATTGCTGCCGGCAAGGAACGGTCCAACACGTTTACGTTGCTGGCCTCGAGAGACTTTGATGCCCTGATGACCTATTTACGATCATCGTTTGATCGCATTGTGATTGATGGGGCAGGGCTACATGCCGACGGGTCATCGCTTGGCTTGACGCCTCTTTGTGATCACCTTCTGGTTGTTGTGCGAGCTGGTTCAACCCGGGAGCCTGAACTAGCAGAATGTGTCGCTGAGTTGACCGACCTTCAGGTGCCATCGGTTTCAGGCGTGCTGAACTGTTTTGATAGTCGCCTGGCGTTTGGCTCGTATTCAGCGAATCGAGAAATTGGTCATTATGGAAAGCGCGATAATGTAGGGCCGAGGCGATGGTTCGCATTTCAGAAGACAGCCACCCGGGCGCACGTTGTTACCGAAAGTCAAGCGGCTCGCAAATCGTCCGAGCACCCGTCGGATTCTAGAACACTCCGGACAAGGACCCGGCGACTTCATCGAGATGATATCGGCGTGTTTGGTTCGGAGGCGGATGGAGACGCGCGGCGCGAGCAAAAGGCTCCAGATCGTGAAATCCCCAAATGGGACGACGGCGACGAGTAGAGAGTGCCGGTGCAGGATTTTGCCGAATCCGAACCGAAGGTAAGTCCGGACCGAATGAGATTTAAGCCGATGATCCTGATTAGTCGATCCTTTTGATTAGGCCGGCCTGGATCCATTGGGTCGGCATCCCGCAATTGATTGGTCTACCACCATGGCTGATAAAAGCGTGGCTGATAAAAGCATGGCTGATAAAAATATCGCAGAGAAAGATGCCGAAAAACAGCCGTCGCGAGATCACAAACGTTTGATGAACGAGACCGCACGGCCCCCGGAATCGTCCAGGGAGCTGAATGACGCGTCTCAGCGCGTCGAGGTTATTTCTCGTAACGGCAAACATTCGCCGCAAAAACGGATTATCGTTCCTGATTAACGTCCGATAGCGGCATTCCTTGCCTTCCGGGCAAGGCGCAAAGGCTTGTAAGATCGTTTGAAAAAGTTTGGCGGATGGTCGATTCGCTGAGTAGGTACTGAGTTCCCGTCCGTGCCGAGAGGGTTTCCCAATCCTGCGACGACGTCGCAAAGATCCACATTACGCGCAGAGTTCTGGCGTTCCTAAAGAAAACCGCTGGTAAGCCGATATAAAACAGAGGCGTACCATTACGGGAGAGGAATGCCCCGCTGTTTTTTCTCGAGTTACCCAGTTGGCACGCTTTTTACCCACGGACACGGTTGTGTGTGCAGGACTTACCTGTACCCAATTCGATTTCCTCAGTTCTAACCGCGGGATACACGGTGCCTGAAATGCGCGACATAAACAAGGAACTTGAGAAGTTCTACAATCTTCTCGATGCGCTTGAATCCGACAACCAGCAGCCAGCCTCCACAGCGTCGGAGCCGGACCAGCACGATGCTCGTCCGGATCGAGAGCCGATTGCTGGAAGGGCAGACGCCCGACAATCGGAAGCACAATCAACGAGACTTCCATCACAGCCAGAAGGAGTTGATTCTGCAGGCGATGACCGCTCGAATGGTGGCGCTACGAATTTCGGCGTCTATTCCGGACGATCGCTTCGCCCGCCGAACAAGACAATAGAGTCTAACGAGCCAGTTGTTCGGCACTCGGCGAATTCGAACCGCGTTGATAGTGATACTCCGGATGTCTCGCGCACTGTTTCGCCGGCACGCCCGCCAGCCAGACCGCGATTTACCGAGGCGCCGGTGACGGAACACCGTCAACCTGCGCAACTGTCCAAAACCGAATCGCCACATGCCGAATCGCAGCACCCGCAACCTCAGGCAAAGTCGTCACCGTCGACTGAGCGC
>CBDTVC010000312.1:0-4647 GCA_965363925.1 uncultured bacterium
TGCTGCTACTCGACAAGTCGAAATCAAGTATCAAATTTCCAGTTTCCCGACGGACCACGCCAACACTGTTCGATTAACACTGACCGGCTCTACGGGGCGATCAATCGTGCTGGTGGGTGTATCTCTCGGCGGTGGGATGTTCGAAGCGCGGATGCTTAATGGCCGGCGCGTATCGATCCAGGGTGACTATCATGAGTTGGTCGGGTTCTTTGACGGAATTCCAGCCGACCCTCAAAAAGCGATCGTCGAGAGACTTGTTGGTGGAGACGGAACAGTGCAATGGTGCAGTGGTGCGTCGCAGGGCTTCTTTGAGATTAAATCTTCGCAGCCGCTTGAGACAGCGCTGATTCGTGAACTTGGGAATTCCGACTGGATTCAGTACGTCGCAACGTGTAAGCCGCTGCTCCCGATTGTGTCAGGTCGTGAGCAGACCTTTCCGTTCACTAACTACCGTGAGCTCGTTTTGTACAACGAGTCGGAGCAAATGTCTCTGGGTTCACTTGGTTTATTGTATGAGAAAACGCGGAGCGGACTGACGGAAAGCGAAGTCTTTTCGATGATGGACAACCTTGTGCGCATTATCGAAGCCAGCGTTTCGACCGGGCTGGCCGGGACTCACTATGACGATCGAATTCTGCAACAACAGTCACATCTAATTGGTGTCGCGGAAAGCAAAGATCGGCTGCCAACCGATTCTCTTGTAAATCGGATCATTGAGAATATCTCTGCGATAATGGAGGCAAAGTCCGCCATGCAGGTGATCGTTGCTGCGCCGACGGCAGGTGGGTGCGGTGCACTTGGCGGTGTAATCAAGGCGGTTGCCGACCACCGAACCGTATCATCAGACGATAAAGTGAAATCGTATTTCGCGGCGGGGCTGATTGGTGTTCTCTTCGCTCAGGGCCCTGGTTTTTCGGCTGAAGAGGGTGGATGCCAGCTTGAAACCGGAGCCGCCGCCGCGATGGCCGCTGCGGCACTTGTTGACCTCTCCGGCGGTTCCGCGGAACAGGCACTTGGTGCCGCCTCGATGGCATTGCAGAATACAATTGGGTTGGTCTGCGACCCGGTTGCGGATAGAGTTGAGGTACCGTGTCTTGGGAAGAATATCACCGCTGGAGTAAATGCACTCGCCGCCTCAGCGATGGCGCTGTCCGGATTTCAGCATGTCATTCCGCTTGACCAGGTTATCGACACGGTCAAGAAAGTCTCGGCTACGATGCCGGCATCCCTTTGTTGTACCGGTCTCGGTGGGCTTGCCGCAACGGAAACGTCGAGAGAGCTGAAAAAAATGCTCAAGACAAAGTGTGTTTAGTGTTGACGCATTCGTGCGCCCGTAGAAAATCAACGGTTCGCTCTTTGACTTTTCCCGTAGATCCGTAGATTCTTTTTTTCAAACCCCCACATCTCTTATGTCTGATCAACTAGGAACGGACGCGTCCCCGCGCTTCTCTTCGCGCCTCGGATTCTTCTTGAGTGTCCTCGGGATTGCAGTAGGAACAGGAAACATCTGGCGATTTCCTCGAATTGCGGCGCAAAACGGAGGAGACGATGGAGCCGGCGCTTTTCTGGTTGCGTGGCTTGTTTTTCTTTTTGCGTGGAGTATTCCCCTCATCATGGTGGAGTACGTGTGGGGCCGAAAACACCGAGTGGGTGTGATCGCAACGTTTATCAAAGAAGGCGGTGAACGATTCGCGTGGATGGGTACGTTTGTCGCGTTTGTGGCAGCCGCTATTACGTTTTTCTATTCGGTTGTTGTCGGTTGGTGTATCTACTATCTCATCCAGATGATTATATCGCCCCTTCCTACAACCACTGAATCTGCGATGGCGGTTTGGAATGACTATCAGAGCGGTGGATGGCCATTGTTGTTTCATGCAATCGCGATGGGGCTTGGCGCCCTTGCAATCGGTCGTGGGGTGAAGTCGATTGAAAAGGTTAACAAAGTGCTCGTACCGACACTTCTGGTCATCGTTGTCATTTCCGTGATCAGGGCGCTAACGTTGCCGGGCGCGTGGGATGGAGTCGCCTACCTGTTTACGCCCGAATGGAGCCAGCTTACGAAGCCACGGATCTGGATTGAGGCGCTGACTCAGAACGCATGGGATACCGGTGCAGGCTGGGGGCTCTTTCTAACCTATGCAGCCTACATGGGTAGCAAGCAAGGAATAGTCAAAAATGCGATTGCCACCGCAGTTGGTAACAACATCGTGTCGCTTCTAGCTGCGCTAATGGTGTTTGGGACCGTGTTTGCGATTCTGCAGACTGAGATGGGTATGAATCGCACAGAAGTTCTTGAGGTGATGAAGACTAGTGGCCCTGCATCCACGGGGCTTACGTTTATCTGGATGCCGCAACTATTTGCCAGAATGGTTCTTGGTAATCCGCTGGCGATTCTGTTCTTCCTTGGATTGACGTTTGCAGGATTCTCGTCGCTCATTGCCCAACTTGAACTGCCAACCCGCGTCTTTATCGACGCAGGGATGACCAGGCCGAAAGCCATTGGGATGGTTGTTGGAATCAGCTACCTCCTCGGTATCCCGTCGGCAATAAACCTGAATATCTTGAGCAATCAAGACTTTGTTTGGGGAGTCGCTTTGATGGTGTCCGGCGCCTTTGTCGCTTTTATCGTCATCAAGAACGGAGTGAGCAAGATGCGCGAAGAGTACCTGATGGGCCAGGATGGAGATTGGTCCGTGACCAAGCTCTGGGTGTACGTTGTCCAATACTTCATTCCGATTGCTGCGATTACGTTGTTGGTGTGGTGGTTGTCGCAGTCGATCGATGCCAATTGGTATGATCCGTTTCAGCAGGCAAGTTTGATGACTGTTCTTGCTCAGTGGGCGGTAATGCTCGTGTTGTTCATTTTCGGAAACAAGTGGATTGCACGAAAGATGTCTGGGACTAGACGTGACCAGTGATTGGGCTTGGATCAGGTTTGATTGAACGTAAACGAGGCGAAGTGAATCCCTGTGCTTCTTGGTCAAGATCACAGACCCACTCCTGTCAGCGGTAATTGGCAGGCGTCGTCGTCGTGCAAATTGTTCGTGACCGTCTCCACCAGCCTACTGCGATTGTGTAGATGGTAGCGAGACAGTTACCGACCGACCACGATCGTAGTCGAGATCTTGCGCACACCTTTGCCTTCGTCAGCCATCACAACCAGCTGATAAGCACCTGCACTAAGGCCGGGGCGGATAGCGAGGTTGTGCTCACCAGCACTCAACGCTCGAGCAGGTTCCGCGTGCACTCTCCGACCAAGCGTGTCAAATAGCGCGACCCGAACACTGGCGGATGCTGGTGTTTGAAAGACTACCTGGATTTCGTCAGCGCTAGGGTTCGGGTATACGTCAAGTAAACGAAAGTCGCTACCCACATCCGCATTATGATCATCTTCAACATTGATTGCGGAAACCAACACAAATCGCATCTGATTCAGATTGAATCCTGCTGTCCGAACCAGCATCTTCAGGATGTGCTCGCCTTCCGTAAGTTCCACGTCACGCATCCACACGGAGGACCAGTTCTGCCAACCACCCGTGTTCGCCACAGTCAATTCCGTTCCAATCCGCACATCGTCGACCAGTAATTGAAATCTCCCGCCGCCTACGTCACTCGCAACGCGTAATTCAATATCGTATTGGCCGCTGGTCTCAACCTGTACCGTATAGGTTGTCCACTCCAGGGCTGCGGTCCAACCCAGGTTGTACGCGAAGCCCTGTGGATCAGTAGACCGCTCGATGTCAACTCCGTCGTTACGGTACTGACCGCCGTTGTTGCCGCCGCCCGGCGTTCCGCTTGTAGCCATGACCTCTGAGTCAGAATAGGTAGTACCCTGATTCCCGATATCGTAGTCAACTGCGTTGATCGTGCCGGGGATGATGTGGTCCTTGAGCGGCGTCCGAGTCGTCGAAAAATCAGGATCGAGAAGTGCTTGCAGCAAGGTGGGCTCAACGGATGTCGAATCAAGGTGCAACCCGGCTGCCATGTCAAAAAGAGCGGCTCTGGCAGAGTCCACAGGTGGCTTGGCGGCATTACCACGCCAGTAGTCGAGAACACGTTCGTAGCCCGGCGCAAACGGTGCGGACCGGGGACTCGTAGTCGACTCGATTTTTTTGTGCGTCCAGAAATTCCATCCGATGTTGTGCTCTTCCATCATTTGAAAGACCTGATGAAACCAGACGTTCGAGTTTTCACCGGTCTCTCCAAGCCAAAGTGGTGTGTTATGCGTGGTGCGTATGTCCAACAAATACTGAATCGAATTTAGGCCGGTACCATTCCAATACTTGTGAAACGAATACACCATGTTGTCATCAAACGGCGGAAGCAGTTCAGGAAAGTGCGTTGCATAAAAATTCCCTTCGATAAACAGGATGTGATTTTGGTCAACCGTGCGGACTGAATCTGCAATTCGGACGTACAGGTCGCGGAGATCAAAACCGGTGACTCCGTCGGGGGTTACAGGCTCGTTGATCAGGTCATATCCGATAATCAACTTTTCATCTGCATATCGAGTGGCGATCTCTTTCCAAATCGCCACAGTTTGATCCTGGTACGGATCCGGTTCGGTCCAAAGCCGTGCCGTGCCGTCACTGTCGCTGATGTTGCCAGAGTTCTGAGCACCCGGTGCGGCATGCATGTCGAGTATTA
>CBDTVC010000313.1:0-4641 GCA_965363925.1 uncultured bacterium
TCTGCTACAACACAGGTAGTCGTTTCGGCTGCTCAGAATGTTGCCCCAACTGCACAGTTTATCGCCTCGCCCACATCTGGAACTGGCCCGCTTCTAGTCCAGCTTAACGCAAATCAGTCTGCAGATTCGGATGGCACAATCGTTTCGTATTCCTGGAGTTTTGGAGATGGCACAAATGGCTCCGGCAAAAACGTTGCGCATACCTATGTCGCGGCAGGAACGTACACCCTCCAACTTACAGTAACCGACAATGATGGTGCTTCTGACTCTGAGGCGACTACAATTACCGTCGTTGAAGGTGTTAATGAGCAGCCGGCTGCGAACTTCGTAGCAACACCGCTGTCCGGATCGGCTCCGCTGATTGTTTCTGCAGATGCTTCGGGCTCTTCGGACAGTGATGGAACAGTCGTGTCGTTCGTTTGGAGCTATGGCGACGGTACGAATGGTAACGGACAGACTGTCGATCACACCTACAGCTCCGCAGGTACGTACTCTCTCGAACTTGTGGTGACGGATGACGACGGAGCGGTGAGCTCTTCTTCGACGACAATAACCGTGACGGGCGGTGGCAACCAATCTCCCAATGCGATCTTTGCGGCTTCACCGGTATCCGGTAACGCGCCGCTACTGGTTACTGTCAACGCAAATCCCTCGAACGATCCCGATGGATCCATTGTGTCGTACGTTTGGGATTATGGAGATGGTATTTCTGGATCGGGTAAGAATGCCGCGCATACCTATTTGACTCCAGGTACATTCGCACTCAAGCTAACGATCACCGACAACGACGGACAGATTGCCACTGCGTCCCGGACCGTTAACGTTAATAGTGCAGCTAACGCCTCACCGGTTGCCAGTTTCTCGGTGTCTCGACGGTCCGGAACGGCGCCGCTGCTTGTTTTCTTTGATGCCGGTGCGTCAACTGATCCTGACGGCTCAATTAGTTCGTATACGTGGACCTACGGAAACGGAGTAAACGGTTCTGGAGTTACTCCTGCGCATACGTTCAGAGATCCAGGAAACTTCACCGTCACGCTGACCGTCACCGATGACCAGGGCGGTGTGGCGACGAGTCAAGAAGTCATCCAGGTCACCTCAGACATTGGAGCTCAACCAGATCTCGTACTTCGACTTTCCCTGGACTCTGCTTCGGGAACGTCGCTCAATGACGAATCGGGGAAGGGGCAACAAGCGGCACTTATGAACGGTGCGCAGTACGAAGAATCCGCTGGTATAGAGGGTGGCGCTGTTAGATTTGACGGCATAGATGACGTGATTAGTGTCGCGGATAATTCGTCGCTCAACCTCTCCGACGTTACCGCACGGACCGTCTCTGCCTGGTTCCGGGTAGACGATCGATTTGTATCAGATCGTAAGCAGGTGATTTACGAACAAGGTGGTACGACACGCGGGCTTTCGATGTATGTGCACAACGGTTCCCTCTACGTAGGCGGCTGGAATGATATCACTAACGAAAGCAATTGGAGCGGAACGTTTCTTGAGACCGGCTCAATTCAATCGAACGTCTGGCATCACGTCGCGCTTACACTTGATGGTGCGACGACCAGCTTACAGGACAATCGATTCAAAGCGTACTTGGATGGAGCGGAATTCGGATCCGGACCGGGGGCGCAGATCTGGGGCCACGCTGATGATATCGGAATAGGCGCCGTCCGGCAACGAGCGCGATTCCACGATGGCCATGCACCGGAATTTTCCATCCACGCTTTTGCCGGTCTGCTGGATGAAGTCCGGGTATATGATTCAGTGTTGACCGATTCTGAAATCCAGGCCCTGGCAAGCTTCTCGGGGCAGACGGCCAATCAGGCGCCGACCGCTCAGTTTATCCTTAGCCCATCCACCGCACAAGCCCCCGCGAACATTACATTCAATGCCTCTGGATCCGGTGATAGCGACGGATCCATTGTGATTTACAACTGGGACTTTGGTGACACCACTACCGGAACGGGTCGTCTGGCCTCGCATCAGTTCGATGCAGCCGGGACTTACACAATTGTGCTTGAAGTCAGTGATGACGACGGCGCAAAGAGCACTTCGACCGCTACGCTCATCGTTACCTCGTCCGCTGGTAATTCAGCGCCGGTCGCTCTGTTTTCGGCCACTCCTATTACTGGCAGTCCTCGATCAATTCGATTTGACGCGAGCGCATCCACGGACTCGGACGGCGTGCTTGACCAGTTTGTTTGGGATTTGGGTGACGGTGAAGCCAAGATCGGACAGGTCGTAACGCACGAATACGTGAACGGCGGCGTTTACAACGTCAAACTAACGGTCGTTGATAACCTGGGTGCGACTACGGTTGTTCAGGAGACGATTGAGGTCGAGTCAGCGTTTCCAGAGTCATTGCAGCCAACATCGATTGGTCCAATCGGTAGTAACGGTGCCGTTTCGTATGAGAACGAAAAATGGAACTTGAGGGTGCCGGGAGCAAAGTGGGATCCTCGCGTCGATGCGGTTCTCTTCGTGCATCGTCCGGTTAACAACGACGTTGAAGTAATTGTCCGCGTCGACTCGATTGCCGTCGAAGATTCACTGCTGTCAGCGGGCGTTGGAATCCGGTCGAACTTGACTCCGACTGCCGCTAACGCGTCTGTGAGTGTTGTTGGGCAGGACCAAGTGGTGTATCGATATCGCGCGACAGACGGGGGGTGGGAAGTGGAGTCTGCATCAGCTGCTATTTCGTTACCGCTCTGGGTTCGCATCTCCAAAAAAGGTGACAAAGTTATTGGGAGCTACTCGGTAGACGGGATTATCTGGAATGATTTAGGCGAGCAGTCAATTCCGATTCAGGATGGTGTGTTCGGAGGTTTGTCCGCGCATAGTATCGACGAGAACCGCATTGCGTCTGCCACAATGAGCGAGTTCTCAGTCGCAATCGATGACGATGTATTGATCGACGTGCCGAACGATTACGTCCTCTCAAACAGTTTTCCGAATCCGTTTAATGAATCGACGCAATTCACCTTGTCACTTTCTCAGCAAGAGGATATTCTGGTCGAAGCGTACGACTTGGCTGGTCGGCGGATTGCCGTTCTGCAAGACGGTCCGATGGCGCCAAACACGCTGCATCGGATTGTGTTTGACGGTGCCATGAACGCAAGCGGCCTGTATCTCATTCGCGTCCGCGGCGATTCTTTCGTCACGACGAGAAAAGTGATCCTGATCCGATAGCCTCACTGGTCCGGGTCGAGAATAGACTTCCCTGTTACTGCCTCGAGCGCTGACGCTTGATCCTGCTCATCGGTTGGGTCGGCACGGACCATTAGAGGTAAACCCCGCTACCCGCTACCCGCCATACGCTACTGCTGGTCGGCTCCCGCGTCTTGCCGGTAACTCATTTCTGATTTCAAGTTGTGGGTAAGCTGAGCGACTCGCCGGAACGGGCGTTGCACTTCGATTACGCCTCGAAAGCTACCCAAAGCAAAGACTGATGAGTATTGACCAATTGCTCTTCCGCATAACGGAAACAGAGTGTGCAGCGAATTGGCCTACGTCGAAAGTCCGGAAGACCTAGGCGGCGCGACGATCGTCGGATGGGCGGAAAAAGTGACCACGCTGAACTGGTGGTCGATCCCGAGAGATTCGCTGGCGGATGGTCGGATTATCGTTGTTTCGAATCAACGAAGGAAAAGCCCCAAGATCAAAATCCCGGACAAAAAGGCGGAGAATTGGCGGAAATACCGTCACCATTCGCCCTTTTGCACCAATTTCGATGGTCGTTCCCCAGGCAGAAGCCACTCTCAAGGCATCTTCCTGGTTATCAAACGAAATTCCGGTCGCGCCGATTATTCCCGGAAGGAGCTGAGACATCGGACACGCATCAATCATGGCTCGTTGGCCTGCCGGTAGGCTTGCTACAGGAAAAAGGCCCAACGCGACCCGCGCCCGATTTATCGCCGTAAGAGACCTGTCCGTATCCGGGCGGAACGGTCGAAGCAAAAGGTCGATACAGTATTGAAAGACGCGGTTCATGCAGATCAGTGGCGTTATTCCGACTCTACCGGGGGATCGGCAGATGTGAACAACTACTAAAGGGCACACATTCCAGTTTGGGGCGATCGCTGTCGCCCGCGTCAATGCCAAATGTGTGCCGGGCGTCCGGTTCATAAGTCAAGTACTCTATTGAATCCTGTTATTAGCGATTTGATTCTGAATTCGGTCTATTTGCGACTACCGCACGTTGATTATGTGGCTCGATTGAATGGTGGATCGTCCGCAGACTGGCATCACCCGCCACCGAGCGGCACTCCATTCCGAGCGGAAACGAGTTTATTCCATCCGTCAGCGGTGTTTCCTGTTTGTCGAAAGGACAGTTTTTTCGTCGAATGACAGGGTAGCGGTTGCCATTTTGTTGGGCAGGGGATCCACTGGAGATATTGCTCAACCGGTGTTTCGCGATTTCGGCCCCTATTTTTTGAATAACTTCTGTTCCGCGCGTGTTCAACAATGAACGACACTCTCGTGATTTGTAGAATCCGTCTAATTGGTCGGTTCGCCGGAAATTTTCTGCTCAACTTGTCCTTGAATTACGAACGGCGGCTTACTTTCAATCCAGGAGGCATTGTCGTTTTGGTTGACCCCGCAACAAACGCCGATATCTCTTCAAGTATTTGGCTAAAC
>CBDTVC010000314.1:0-4640 GCA_965363925.1 uncultured bacterium
GGCATTCCCTGACAAATTGTAATGCCTAACGATTCGAAGACACTTGTCGAAATGATGTAACCTTTATCGTCGAGCCACCGGTCGACATCGTCAACCCACCCGTGAAGCACGACATTCTCACTCAACCCTGCGGATCGTACTAGATGATCGAAATAGATCCGCGTGCGTAGTTCTTGGAACGTTCCGCCAATGTGCAGAACATATTCCGGATCGATGGAAACGAGCCGGGCTAGAATCTGAACTAACAGCGAGGGGTTCTTATTCAGATTTACATGTCCAAGAAACGCAATATTCTTAGACTTGGAACGCTCGGTAAATGTCAATCGGGACAGGTCAATTCCGTTGTGCACCATTGCTTTAGGAACGCTTACTTCAGTTCGCGCCTCAAATATCTCCTGAACATGTTTCGAGACAAAGATCAGCTCGTCGACGAAGTCCCAGTTGACGCGCAGTGGCGTATCCTCAAACACCTCGAAGCTGTGCAGGCGACAAATGATCTTGCAGCGCTTTTGAAGCTGGTTCGATGCTCGGACGAGCAAATCATCACACCACTCAAACCAACAAACGTCGGCCCAATCAAGTGCTTCCTGCACGTCGCGCAGACTGGCAACGGTGTACAACTTGAATTGATACAATTCTGAGAGGCCAACCTGGATGGGTCGGATAAACGTGTCCTGCCCGGAGCCACAAAGAATAGCGACCTTAGGGCGTTCGCCGCGCTTCGCTAACTGTCCTAACCCTTTTCGGGCTTCGTTTGCCCACGGTTCAGTCGCGAGCGACAATACCGCGTTGTAAACTTTGGCTGCATCGCCGGCTCGATCCAATTGGCCTAGAACACCCGCTAACATCAGTAGTGCAACCGGGTGATCCGGAGTTCCGAGCACGGCATCGTTCAAAACGGACAATGCTTTCTCAGCCTCTCCGGTCTGAACGTGAATGGTTGCCCGGGTCACGAGCACATCAGCATTAGTTTGATCATCACTACCCAAGGCGTCAAGCCGAACAAGTGCCTCTGCGATTTGCCCTTGCTCGATCATGTCAAGGATTTCCTGATGTTGTTCAATTGTCATCTTCGAATACTAAGATTGATTAATACTAATCCCTGTTTCAGTTCCGGTTTCCAGACTGACAAAGTTGCGGCCTGGCGGCGAAACGGGTCGGCTCATTTGGGCATTATGTGCCCGGAAATATTGGAAACTTGTTCCCCTTTTCTTCGCGACATCTATGCTCAATCCATCGGGCTTTGCGGCAGCTTGATTTCCGAATATTTGGCAAACCGTTTGCGTGATCGTCAAGCAATAATCAATTATTCAATATTCAATGCTTGAACGAATCCGCAATTCCGCTGCTGCAATGACGGCAATTATGCGTCGTCAAGAGATCACGGCCAACAATCTTGCCAACGTGAACACGGCAGGATATCGCAAAGATCGACTCTTTGAAGAAGTCCTCGAAGATGCCGTTGATGTCGACCTATTTCCGATCAGTAATCGTCAGCTTACCACGTGGACGGACCAATCACATGGTAACTACGAGTTTACTGACCGACCACTCGATGCGACTATAGGCAGCGAAGGATATTTTGCTGTCCAGGACCAGCAGTCCGGCAACACTTTCTACACGCGAGCCGGTCGTTTCGCCCTCGACACCGATGGAACCCTGGTTGACAGCTCCGGGCGCGCCGTCCTCGGAAAAGACGGTCCCATTGTGGTTCCGCCGACGGCTGTAGATGTTGCCATAACGCCTTCCGGTGACGTACGAACAGGCCAACAGATTCTCGGCACGATAAGTGTCGTTGACTTCGATCCTAAAGTACAACTATTGAGAATTGACGGTGCATCATTCGATGCAGGCGGGGCCCAGTCAACCCAAGTAGCTGAACCAAATATTAAGTCGGGCTACTTCGAGCAGAGTAACGTCAACGCGTTGACCGAGATGACTGCGATGGTGCAGGATTCGCGGTTGTTTGAATCGCAGCAACGAGCTCTTCGTACACTTGACCAGACACTGGAACGGGCAATCAGAGACCTGGGCCAGTACTAGTAGAACATCAGATAGAAACGTAAACGATGACTGGTTCGGCCAGTCATCTCCCTTCCGACTCCGCGATACTATTTCAATTTTCCGCGGCCGTCGAATTATTAATGTTAGAGGATCAGGATGCTTCGAGCCCTTCGGACCGCAGCCTTGGGTATGAGTGCCCAGCAGACCGGCGTCGACAACATCGCCAACAACTTGGCGAACGCCAACACTACGTCGTTTAAGCGCCAAACAATCGTATTCCACGACCTATTGTACGAGACCGTACAAGCCTCGTCCGACTCCGAAGCAAGCGGTGGCACCAAACCGAATTCGTTACAGATTGGACACGGCGCTACGGCTGTTACAACGGTTCGAAGCTTCGAGCAAGGTGGAATGGTTCAGACAAACAATTCGCTTGATGTGGGTATCCGCGGAGACGGATTCCTGCAGGTGAACCGCCCAGATGGGAGTTTTGCCTACACCCGGGATGGAACGTTGTCGCTCGATGCGGAAGGAAATATTGTAACTCAAGAAGGCGTCCCCATCGAGCCCGGTATCACTGTTCCGCCCGAGGCCGCAGAAGTCCACATTAGCGGCGACGGACTCGTATCGGTTCGAATATCCGGTGAGCCGGAACTGGTACCGCTCGGCCAGATGGAACTGGCCCGGTTTGCCAATCCGGGTGGACTGCTACCAATCGGCGGCAACCTCTACGAACAAACGGACAATTCAGGTGAGGCGACCGTAGGAACGCCGGGCCAGGAAGGCTTTGGTGATCTGATTCAGGGCTTCCTCGAAGCGTCTAACGTTGACGTCGTGCAGGAAATGGTGGGGTTGATTACAGCTCAGCGAGCTTATGAAATCAATTCAAAAATGGTGACTGCTGGCGACGAGATGTTGCAAACTGCAAATGGCATCAAACGATAACGAGGCTCGGTGATTCGATTTGAAGACAACCAGCATCATACTGCTTTCCGTTGCCGGCTTTATCGGCTCGTTTGGAACTTCCCTTGTCCCTTTGCCGCTGACGACATCCGATCCAGTCCTCGAAGCCGTCGAGGACTTGCTTCTGCGCACGTATCCAAGCAATGCCTACCGGTTGCAACCTGAGGTCCGACGCGTCATGGGAGCAATCTCCACAACGACAGACAAACTAATGGCTTCCTTTGCGGGGCCAATAAGCGACTTGCCAAGTGGCCATACCATGATCACTCTGAGTTCAAACGGTAGCCCGTTGAATGTGAAAGCATTGCTATACATCTCTGTGTTCGACTCAGTTCTAACAACCGTACAGCGAATTGCGAAAGGCAAACGGATTGACGAATCGAATACGGCAGTGGTCTGGCGCGAGACAACAAACAAACGATCTGGAATACTCACGAGCTCGTCGTGGGCAGAAATGAAACACGGCGTTGGCGATATCCTCGCATCCCGGCACCTTGCGGATGATCGTGTGTTGTTCTTGACGGATGTAGAGCCTTCACCCGACATAAAACGAGGCGCTCAGGTAACGGTGACGATCGCAAAAGGAGGCATCGCAATTTCTGTGCATTGCGTTGCCCGCGAATCAGCCACTATCGGCGATGAGTTGCGCGCCTACGCAAAAGATATTAGCACGATGTACCGAGTTCGCCTAACTGGCGATCAAACCGCTGACTGGATTGAAACGCTTTGAGTAGCTCTTTCGATTCTCGTCGCACAATTCGAGAAGCAACGATGCAACCTGTAGACCACAAACTCGCCCCGCCGGACAACCCTCCCACCGCAGATTCAGTTGGGTCGTTGGAAGAATCGCGAAGGGAGTTTGCAAGACCCCGTCTCACGAAGGAGCGACGTCCTGTACCAACCATCTGCAACAACAATTCGCGCGGCATTTCCTGGAACGCTACCCGACGGCTTGCTCCGACAATGGCATTTCTCTTGTTCATTTTTGCAGGATCTGCCACCGCACAGTCAATGTTCTCGGATTTTCGAGCCGCTCGACCCGGAGACATATTGACTATTGTTCTGGCAGAACAGACCTCGGCCAAACGCGCCAGCGAATGGAACAACGCGTCGAACTCAACAACCGGTGGTGATGCAACGGTTGGCAATGGCTCAGCGCTGAGCGGCAAATTCGGAATCGACGCCACCTATTCGAAGAGTGGTCGAAACAAGAATCAGTCAGTCCAAAGCGATCTCCTTCGCGGCACAATGACCGCCCGGGTCGATTCGGTTGACCCGACGGGTAACCTGATCATCTCCGGTGAACGAACGCTAGCGGTCAATGGAGAGGTTCACCTGATGAAGCTCTCGGGACTAGTACGTCGTTTTGACGTCCAGCCTTCGAATACAGTGATGTCGTACCAGATTGCCGAGGCAGACATTCAATACAGCCGAAAGGGCGGAATGAAACGCGCCCTTATGAAGCCGGGCAAGGTCGCGCGATTTGGAACGATCGGTTTGATCATCGCCGGGATTCTCCTTGCCAAGTAGCAGTCAAGTACGTGTCAAACAGTGAACCACTCACCAACGAATTATCAAATGCGTAACTGCGCTACAATAACTGTCTCCCTGCTTGTGGGACTACTTACGGCAGCGACCGTGCAGGCACAGTCTGCGGCGACGAACGACGTCAG
>CBDTVC010000315.1:0-4621 GCA_965363925.1 uncultured bacterium
CCTCGGAGAAGATGGTCCCACCGCGAGCCTCTTTCCAGGTCAGTGCGCCGATTTCAGCGCAGACGCAAGACTGGTCAAAGACGTCGTCAATTCGCCGAAGCCGCCTCCCACCCGGATCACGTTAACGTTCGAAATGCTTAACCGGTCACGCAACATAGCCTTTCTCGTAAGTGGTGCTCAGAAGAATCGCGCCCTGAGCGGAGTCTTTGAGCGGGAGTCCACCGTAAATGAGTTTCCAGCTAAAGGCGTTCAGCCGGTGGCAGGAGAACTGTTTTGGCTTATTGATCGGCCTGCATATTCAGGTCGTTGAAAGACTTGGCGTGAACCAGATTCCGCCCGCTCGGTCGCACCGCGTAAGAGCCGCCAATCCGTTTGTGCGTTGAACTGCGGAGGCCCGTCGATCCAGGCGTGTTTATATCAAGGCGTGATTATATCAAGGAGTACAAACAAAAAACCCCGACCCTCTGGAAAGAAGGCCGGGGTATTCGTGTTGACCAGGCTTCAGGGCCTTTGAATCAAGAGGACCGTGTCACCAACGTGTTCACCGTTTGATCAATCACACTTGTGCGGTAGAGCCTGTCGTGGGAATCATCCGCAACCACTCGTACCGCCGCAGTTCGGACAAGAGTAACAGGCTCCTGCGCGTACCGTAATGGAACCACAGTTCGCGCATGGCGGTGCGTCCTCCTGATTCTTGAATGACACCGATTGTTCTGTTACGGTTAACGTGGAGGTTTTCCCCGCTTCAGTTGTAGTAGCGGTTGCAGAGGCAGTGGTCATTGTGGCCGACACAGCTGCAGGAGTCACTTGCGACGCTGGCTGGGCCGCCGTCTCTCCGACCGGGTTCGTTTCGTCCTGTGAAGCTAATCCTAGGAAAGCCTCGACGGTGCCACCAACCAGCATTTCATCGGTGGACAAGCCAGTCTGCTTCGCGGGCGAATCGACTGACAGTTCCGGTCGGGGCTTTATTCCATTTGTCGGGGGGACGGCCGCCGCCGCCAATGCTTTTTCTTCCTTGGCTACGCCGAGGAACTTAATCGACAGGTAACGGAAGATGTAATCCATGATCGACTTCGCGATCGGCACCTGTCGGTTATTGGTAAAGCCACTTGGTTCAAATCGCATGTGACTGAATTTGCCACAAAGATCTTCAAGCGGGACTCCATACTGCAAGGCGATCGAAATGGCCGTCGCAAAGGCATCCATCAGACCGGCAATCGTCGAACCCTGCTTCGCCATCGTGATAAAGATTTCGCCCGGCATTCCGGTGTCGGGATACAATCCTACGTGGAGATAACCCTCATGTCCAGCGATCGAGAACTTGTGGGTAATTGATGGTCGTTCATCTGGCAGTCGTTTGCGGACTGGTTTGTAAACGATCTTCTCAACTTCTTTTATGATCGGATCTTGCAGGACTGGCTCTGGTGTTGCTTGTCCGTCACCGACCGATTTCTCCTTAGCCGTATTACCACCCTTGGACGTCGCCAGTGGCTGGCTTCGCTTGGAGTTCTCGCGATAAATTGCGACCGCCTTGAGGCCGAATTTCCAGCTCTGAGCGTATGCGTCCTGAATCTCTTCGATCGTCGTGCTCTCTGGCATATTGACGGTCTTTGAGATCGCGCCCGAAATGAATGGCTGAACGGCGGCCATCATTTTGATGTGTCCGTTGTGATGAATCGACCGAACGCCGTTGAACGGCTTGAACGCGCAGTCAAACACGGGAAGATGCACGTCTTTCAGGCTAGGCGCATTCTCAATCGTATCGTTGTTTTCGATGTGATCCAGGATCCCCTGTCGCTCAGCAGCGGTATAGCCGAGGCGTTCCAGGGCCTCCGGTACGGTACGGTTTACAATCTTCAGCATTCCGTCGCCTTTGCCAGCCAGCAGCTTGTACTTAACTAGCGCAATGTCAGGTTCGACGCCGGTGGTGTCACAATCCATCATGAAGCCGATTGTGCCAGTCGGCGCGAGTACGGTTGACTGGGCATTCCGATAGCCGTGCAACACACCCAGTTCGACCATGCGATCTGCGGAAGCTTGTGCAGCCTGTGCGAGGTAGACCGGGCACGACGGATGGATATCCTTTACCGCATCCCGATGCATCCGCATAACGCCTAGCATGCTTTCGCTATTCTTTTCGAAACCGGCGAAGGTCCCAATCCGCGGGTTCGCGGCGATCTCCGCGCTTCGTGCGTACGCTTCGGAATGTTCGATAGCCATCAGCGCAGCCGCAACCGCTCGACCTTCGTCCGAATCGTAAGGCATACCCATTGACATGAGCAATGCCCCAAGGTTTGCGAATCCTAGTCCAAGCGGACGATAGTCGTGGCTGTTCTTTGCGATGTCTTCGCTCGGATAACCTGCGTTATCAACCAGAATCTCCATCGCCGTGATGAAAATTCGTGCGGCTGCGCGGTAGCGTTCCACATCGAACGTACCGTCTGCTCGCTGGTATTTGCGGAGGTTCAGTGACGCGAGGTTACACGCCGAGTCGTCGAGGAACATGTACTCCGAGCAAGGATTGCTCGAGTTGATTGGCCCGGAGTTCTTACAGGTATGCCAGCGCTGGATGGTGTCTTCGTACTGAATCCCAGGATCGCCACACACGTGCGTTCCTTCTGCGATTTTGTTCAGTACATGCGTGGCGTTTGTTCGATCAATTTCCTCACCGTAGACAACGCCGCGGAGTGCATAGTCTTGGTTGGTGGTCGCCGCCTGCATGAACTCATCAGTGACGCGGACAGTTTGGTTCACGTTCTGAAAAGCAACACTGCCATACGCCGGCCCGTTGAATGAACCGTCGTAGCCCTGTTCAATCAAGGCCCACGCTTTTCGCTCTTCTTCTTGTTTGGCCGTTACGAATTGCATGATATCCGGGTGCCAAACTTTGAGCGTCTGCATAATTGCAGCCCGCCGTGTCTTGCCACCACTCTTGATTGTGCCACCGGTTGCGTCTTGCACCTTCATAAAGGAAACTGGACCTGATGGAGTGCCACCACCGGATAGTGTCTCCTGTGAAGAGCGCAAGTTCGACCAGTCTGCACCAACACCGGACCCGTATTTGAAGAGCCGAGCACTTTCGCCCATCAACTGCCAGATGTCATCAATCGAATCTTCGACAGAAATAATGAAGCAGGCAGAAGCTTGCGGACGCTCGTATGGGTCGCACTTTACAACGCGCTTCTGATAACGGTCCCACGCATAGATCTTTTTGCCACCCTGGTCATGGACGCCATACTGGTGATACAATCCTACGTTGAACCAGACCGGGCTGTTGAACGCACCATATTGGTTTACACAAAGCCACGTGAGCTCGTCGTAGAAGCGCTGCCCGTCTGCTGCGGTACGGAAGTAACCCTGTTCGGTACCCCAGTCAGAAATTGTGCGTGTGACGCGGTGGATGAGTTGCTTGAGCGAATGCTCGCGTCCGCCGTTGGCTGGATCTTCACCGTTTCGGCTCACGTCGCCGTAGAAGTACTTGGACGCAACAACGTTACTGGCCAGTTGACTCCACGAGGCCGGAAATTCGACTTCGCGTTGTTCGAAAATGGCGGTGCCAGTGTGATTTTTGATTACCGCGTCTCTTTTGCCCCACTGGGTAGAATCAAACGGATGTTGTCCCTCAGTAGAAAAGGTCCGTTCAATATTTAGCCCATGCTCGACCGGACTTGCAGTGAAGACCTGCGTTTCAAACTTCCGATCGGTAGTAGTTTCGCGGTTACCAGCGTTTTGATTTGAAGTCTCTCGGCTTGAAGGTTGGCTGGTTGACGAACTTGGTGTTTCGGTTGGTGGGATTCTTTTATACATCAGCACTATCTACGGTCTACAGATCCAAAATTCTTGTGTGGGGACGTGGGGCAGCGCGCGCCTCGTTGGCTTTTGGTGGTTTCCGTTTGCGTAGCTGTCCTGTAGGAGGAAGCAGAACGGAGCCGGATCTGTCAAGCGGAGCGTATTCGGTGGGGCACGCGGAGAACGGTGACGTTCTCGATAGGCGCACACTTACCGTGGAAGTGCCAGCGTAAAACTTCTGGCACTCAGTGAGGACTTCGCTTTGACTCGCTTCGTTCGCCTGCCCGACACGTAAACCAAAAGAATCCTCCCAGCCTAAACCTGCCGAGAAGCATCCGGACTACTGACCAGATAACTATGGCAGAATACTTTTGGTACAGCTACGGCCTGCGCGTAAAACCACCGAGGCAGCGTATCGACTGATCATTTTGCCTAAATCAGGACACAACCAACACGGCAACACTACTTAACACGTCAATCCCCCGCCGTCATCGCCGCGGACAAAAAAACGGTTTACGATCCTGAGATCACAAACCGGCTTTGTCAGAAGACGCGAGACGCGGACCAGTAATAAAGGTAGCGTAGAGCCGTTATGCAAGTTAATATTATCAACAGAAGAGCTATTCACAAAAGGCGGACAATGCTCTGTTTCAGTCGAGCCACCAGCGCTTTTCGTACCGGCAGGCAAAACACGTGCACAGCTATAACCGTTATTGTTACCGATTCCACAGGCTACCAACAGGGTATTCACCAGTGACCCACGCCTTATCCACAAGGTTATACCAATCACACCCAATAACCATTCGTAACAGGGATAACACTCAACCCCAAT
>CBDTVC010000316.1:0-4619 GCA_965363925.1 uncultured bacterium
GACCTCGTCGTGGGGATGAAGGACAAGTTTCGGATATTTGATCTGGTGCCGAATTTCGACAAAGTGGACGAGACGCAGGTCGCGGTCTCCTGTATCGACACGGTCTCGGGGTTTGAATCGTCACACTCAACGGCTCGCACTCGGACCTTTGTCAAGATTCAGGATGGCTGCGACTACACTTGCTCCTTCTGCACCATTCCAATAGCGAGAGGCCGGAGCAGATCCGAATCAAAAGCGGCGGTCGTAGACCGCGTCCGCAAACTCGCCGAAGCAGGATCCCAAGAGGTTGTTCTCAGCGGAGTGAACCTGGGGCTTTGGGGACAGGATACTGGCGAACCACTGGTCGAACTTTTCCGCGCGCTGGATGAGGTTGACGGAATCTCTCGTTTCAGGATTTCATCGATTGAGCCAAATTTGCTGACAAATGAGATCGTCGATTTTGTCGCCGAGTCCCGCAGCTTTGTGCCCCACTTCCACGTGCCCCTGCAGAGTGGAGACGATGAGGTCTTGGCGGCGATGCGAAGGAGATACAAGTCAGAGACCTATCGCGAACGCGTCGAGTACATTCTCAAGCGCTGCCCCGATGCCTGTATTGGTGCTGATGTAATCGTTGGCTTCCCTGCAGAAACTGAAGCACATTTCCTGAATACGTTCGCCTTTGTGCAGTCGCTTCCGATCGCCTACCTGCACGTCTTCTCATATTCACCGAGGCGAGATACAGTTGCTGAATCGCAGCTTGCCGGTGGTACTCTGTTGGCGGTACCGAAGCGAGAACGTTCGCGTCGAAACCGAATTCTACGCAGCCTCTCAGAATCGAAAAAAACCGAATTCTACCGCCAACAACTCGGACGCACGGCGACGGTTCTTTGGGAAGGAAAACCAGGGGCGCAAGAGACTGGCTCACCGAATTCAACTGACGGCAGGCGACGAATGTACGGTCACACTGACAACTACGTCTGGGTGCACTCCAAATACGACGAAACGTACATACGGAAGTTCACTCAAGTTAGACTGACCCAATTGGATACTCACAGTCAACCAACGGTAGTCGTTGCGGAACCAGTTTAACTCGGACCAACGCCGACAGGTCAAACCCAGCACGAGAAGAGAAGACGCGGGTACTGACAGAAATTCGTCGTGACACCAATCGAAGGTACAATCGTAGCGCCTATCGACCGGGGCTGACTAGAGAGGTCATCAATCCGTTTCGGATACGACCCAGAATCAATATCCGATCGTCATTCCAATACCCTGACCGGCACCAACCGGCGGTAAAGCAACCAAACTGTCTGACGGAGTCGAGAATGAATCGGCCACGTCAAATTGAGCCTGATTTGGCATCAAATTGAACAGAACGAAGAGAATTCCCCCCGCCATTGCTGCGAGGAGAACGTGGTAACGAAGTGCCTTCATCGAGAGAAAGAAGTCGAATGAAAAAAAGGCGTTAAGTGCTCGGCGGCCTGCTTTGCCGAAACTACAACAAATCTTTTGGCAATATTCATACCAGGACTTGTCTCGAGGTAAGTCTAATAAAACAAACCCGAAAAGACAACGATTTCCTAACTCCTCCGTCAAATAGTGTATCATTTTTTTGCACTTCTTCGGGAATATTGTCCTTTCCCGGATTGTCCAAGAGGTGATTGCCGGACTTTGGGCGCCTTTAAACATTGATGTGTTTCATAATGGCATCGGTTGCATAATCGCATCAGCTTCAAAATCGCATCAGCTTCAAAACTCGTATGTCTCACAAACTCATCCCCCGAAAGGGACTCGTATTGAATAGAACGGAAACCGCCAGCAAACGAACCAATCAATGCTCGGACTTGCCACCGTTCATGCCACCCCTATGAGCAATGGACGATGACCTGGATCTAGATCGTCGACTTGTGGCCGATGCTGCGGCTGGCGATCGATCCTCCTTTAGCACCCTTCTGGAGCGTCACGAAGGCGCCGTTGCAGCAACCGTCGTGGGGATGCTTGGCAAGACTGATGCTGCAGACGACGTGGGACTGGAAGTCTTTATTAGATTTTTCCGGTCAATTGATCAGTTTCGTGGAGACTCGAATCTGCGCACCTATTTGACGCGAATTGCAATCAACCTGTCGCTAAACGAAATCAAAAGACGGGGAAGAAATGCAAACCGGTTTCAGCAGCTCGAGTCGGAAGAATACGTTTCGGACGAACCGTCTCCGGAGCAAGCCGTGATGCAAGCAGAGCGCGATCAAATGGTGCGAACTGCGATCGAGCAGCTTGAGACTGGATTTCGTGAGGTTGTTGTTTTGCGCATGGTTCAAGGATTGTCAGTTAAAGAAACTGCCGAAGTCCTCGAGATACCATCAGGTACAGTTCTGTCGCGCCTTTCACGAGCTCAAAACAAACTACGAAGCATGATTAAGCCGTTACTGGCGAACTACGATGAACAAAGCTGAACGAGAATTACTCCTCCGGTCCTTTGACGACGATTTGACGGATTCGGAATCTTCCAGCGTCGACAAACTGCTGCGATCAGATCAAGATGCTGCGAAGCACTTTGCTAATGAAGAGGCGTTCAGGGCCCTCGTTGGCAGTACCGAAGTGTTGTCGTTTGAAAACGGATTCTCCGGACGGGTTCTCGCAAAAACCCATCCTGTCCCCACCAGCATGCGCAGGGTCAACCTGAAACGGCCATGGCTGTTTGCTGCCGCCGCGTGCATTACAATCCTTTTTGTTGTTGGCACATTGTGGGCAGTTCAGAATCTGTATTCTGACACGGTGACCCGGCAGGCGTCGTTCGCATCAACTGAAGTGGTTAGTCTGCCAGACGGGTCGACAGTCGTTCTTAATGCTGGTTCCTCCATTACCTTTCCACGATCGTTTGCTGGGAACCGCTCGGTCAAACTAAGTGGTGAGGCATTCTTTGAAGTCGTAGAAAACGACGCTCCCTTTGTTGTACAAACAGTTGATGCGGACTTGTCAGTTCTTGGAACCACCTTTAATGTGCGTGCGTGGTCCGACCTTGAACAACGGACGATGGTCCATCTGCAGTCGGGTTCACTCCGGGTCGATGACCGCGACAACCGATCGGTTCTGATGGTGCCCGGCGACCGAGTTGCCGTATACCGAACAAGTGGGCTTGCGGTTCGGGTACCGGGGTCGGCCCCATCGCCAACATCCGTTGACTGGCGCGACGGTATTGTCGCGTTCGACGGAGAACGCTTCGATTTCGCGATGGCCGAACTCGAAAGGCGTTACGACGTCCGCATTCAATTTACGGACGTCGAGCTCGCCTCAAGAAAAGTGACGTATCTCCCGGGAAGCAGCAAGTCGGTTGAAGCCGTACTTACAACAATCTGCAGCATCTTTGGCTACGAATATCGTCAGACGTCGGATGGATTCAACATTGAGTCTCCGTGATAGTCTTCTGTTACAACGGCTGCAGCCTGCGACCTCGACTTTGAAAGATGGCAAACCGCATCAGTAAGAAATATTTGTGGGGTCCAGCAAGCGCCTGGGATCGATGTTGGCGGATTGCGTCCGATCACGCTCGGAGAACGCGTCGTCCATCCTCTCTCCTTCTGCTGATTCTGCTACTGCATGCCCTTCCCGTCCCTGCATTTGGTCAGGTAACACGTGCGACGCCGGTTTTTACCGTTTCGTATCAAGCGACAAGTCTCGCGGAAGCGCTCTCTGATCTTTCGAAGCGCACCGCCGTGACGATCGCCTATGAATCGGAAATCGTTGCCGGACTGCGTGTGTTTTGTATCGAGGAAGACAAGTCGGTTGAATTCATTCTCTCTTGCTTGCTCCGCGACACTGGTCTCGACTATTTCCGGCTTTCCTCTGGCGCGTACGTCCTTGCCAAGTCAGTGCAACAAGCACCGCTCTACGGCTACTTGAAAGGCGTAATTCTGGACCGGGGTACGGGCGCGCCCTTAGCAAATGCAAACATCCTTCTGGCAACGTATGGAATCGGGACGGCGACAAACTCGTCTGGCAATTTTTCCTTGCCTGCGTTACTACCAGGCGACTACGAGATTATAGTCAGTCATTTAAGCTATGAGCCGTGGCAAGGCACGCTTACAATAAACCCCGGCGGCGTCCGGACGACGCGGATCGGCCTTAGTTCTTCCACGATACATGTATCTCCGGTTATCGTCGACGACTCCGATCTCACGACCTGGATGGCATCCGCTTCTTCGGAATCAACCGGGACGCTTGGCGACCCGAAGACTGGTCCAGTTGGCGATCCATTTAAACACCTGAATGAGCTCTCGGGCGTCCGCATCAATGATGTCTCTGCGGATGTTCGAGTAGATGGCACAGCGCAAGGTGAAATGCTGATGCAATTGGATGGCGTTCCCGTGTTTCTTCCACAGACGAACATCGGACTAATTGGTCCCTTTAGTTCGCTTGCAATCAATGAGTTTGATGTCTATCGAGTCGGATTCGGTGTCCGGCCAGGCAGTTTTGTTTCTGGAGTCGTAAATGCCAAGCACGGCGCATCGGACGACGGCCTTTCGCACCTCCAGGTTGACCCCAGTGGAATTAACGCACGCGTTCGATTCGGCAATGGCGAATCGCGTTTATCTGGAATGGTCGCAGGAAGAATCGGCTTGTGGAAAGTATTTGCGCCGTCAGCT
>CBDTVC010000317.1:0-4618 GCA_965363925.1 uncultured bacterium
AGGCGGCAGATTTGGTTGCTGCTGAGGCTGCTGAGGCTGCTGAGGCTGCTGCTGCTGCTGCTGCTGCTGTCACCGACGCGACGGAAACTGTTGACGCATCGGCGGATTCGCCGAACGTTTCAAAGGAGAGCAATGATAATCGATCAGATGTGCGAATTTACCCGGATTCTTTCCGTGGCCGGTTGATGGCAAACGGCAATGCATACAACCCAAAGCGCTCCACAATTAGTCACCCGACGATTGCGTTTGGACAACAGGTTCGAGTGATCAACCTTGAGTCTGGAGCATCAGCGTTTGCGATCGTGGCTGATCGGCCGCTACCCGGGAGTTCCCAGATTGATTTATCCAGTTCGGTGGCTTCAGAGCTTGGCATCCGGAAGACCAGTGATGCTCAAATCATGGTTGAACCTGTAAAGTAGTTCGCTTGAAAACTGATCCCTCCAAACCCGGCTCAACCAAGGCCCGTCGATTTGATTCGACGGCGACAGCCAATACGGCTGGTCTAAAGGATGGTGATGTGCTGTTAAAGCCGTCGTACTGGAGAGTTACCCGGTCGGCGACGTACGGGTTTATCAGTGCTCTGCCTCTGTTCCTGCTTTACGAAGTCATGATTGTGGCCGCCAACCGGTCGACGGGTTCTTCGGTTCGCGTTGGCGCGGACGTTTGGATTAAGCAGCTATTGGGTGCACTTGGTACGTACGGCGCGTTTGCCCTTGGGCTTGTTGTGTGCGCAATCGGCTTCGGGATATTGTTGAGAGAGCGAAGGAATCGCTTGCCGCTGAAGCTGGATTTTTTTCTGCGGATGGTCGGTGAATCAGCCGTATACGCTGTCTTCGTCGGCCTGCTTATTGCGATGGTCGTTGGCAAAATGATGATGATGATTCCTGTTGTGAGTCCGCAGGAAACGATCTCCCTCTTCACGCAGCTCGCCTTGTCGATTGGGGCTGGGCTGTACGAAGAGTTAGTCTTTAGGGTGGTTCTGGTTGGTGGGTTGTTCTGGCTGCTGCAGTTGTTGCCGCTTCCCGACAAGGCCGCGTACGTTACGGCCGCAGTTGTTGGCGCACTCCTCTTTTCCTGGGTGCACTACATCGGATCGCTAGGCGACGTCTTTACCGTGTCGTCGTTCTTATTCCGATTCTTATTCGGACTGGCCCTCAACGCAATCTTTCTCGTACGAGGCTTTGGCGTTGCAGCATGGACGCACGCTCTCTACGACGTATTTGTCGTGACTGGCTTATTTCGATTGTTCTCGTAGGGACGTCATCGGCATCGTGACGAATCAAGCGAAGACAGGCTGGCTTTCGATGGGCGAATCGAAGTCTCTACGCGGGCGGCTCCCAAAGTTCGACTTTGTTGCCGTCGAGATCGATTACCCAGCCGAACTTTCCATACTCGGATTCTTCGACTTTCTCCATTACCGTTGCACCGGCTTCACGAAGCTGCTTGATCATCGCGTGCAGGTCGCGGACTCGGTAGTTGACCATGAAGCGGCTCTTACTTGGCTCCAGATATTTGGTCGAGTCAGGAAAGACTGACCAGACGGTCATGGCGTCGCCGCCGGGGGCATCGTCGTTCTTCCAGTGGAACGTATGACCATGTTCCCACTCGATGTCTATTCCAAGCATGTCGCGATACCATGCGCTAAGCGCAGCAGGATCCGCTGAAACCAGGAAGACGCCGCCGATACCAGTTACTTTTTGTTTTGACATGTGATGGCACTCGTGACTTTGAGACGGTGGAAGGACAGGCTACTGGAGTGCCAGAAGATAGGAAGAATCGGAGGATGAGAGGATAAGGAGGATAAGAGGATAAGAGGATGAGAGGATGAGAGGATAAGTAGGCGGGATTTGTGGTTTCGCTTTAGAAGGGTCAGGATACTGGGGTTTGGCGGGTTGCTCCCGTGCGACGCCTCTGTTTTCCGATTTGCCAATCCGCACATAAACCTCCTAAATTCCGTCACTTGCAGACACTATATGTCCAGGACGGTTTGTTTTATGCAAAAGGCTCGTTGTCACTTTTTCTGCCTGATGGTTGCGCTTCTACTCGTGCCGACGGCCAATTCGCAGTCCGGTGGGATAGCTCAGGTTGCGGATCTCGCGACAAAGGGGACCCGGAATGTGTCAGTTGTTCATTCAACGCCCATGAAAGCAATTGCCGTCGACGTTGATCAAGATCAAAATCGACCGTTCGCCTATGTGGCATTGTTGGAGCAACAGGGGTTCGTGATTACGTCATTGACTGACGGATCCATCGTTGGCAAATGGGTGCCCGCCGCGACGACTGGCAATACGGTTGACGTAGCCATTCTGAAGTCGGAAAATCAGTTTTTGCTTGCCCTCATTTCCAGCACGACACTCAATCTGGTCGACGTGACAAACGTTAAGTCACCGTCGCTTATCCGCTCCGTATTGTTGACAGACAATTCTGTTTCTGCTATGTCGTTGAAGAGCGTCTTTGCTTATCGTCATTCGCTCGGGCCTGCGATTATTGGTGTAGCGACTGGAGCCGACGTCCGTCTTTTTGATGTCGACGATTTGAAAGCTGGAACGGCGGATGGGACACGAATCGTGACGCCGGAGACACTTGAGAGGGGTACCAGCGGATTTGACTACGTCTACATGCAGTACCACTTACCGTCTGGGCAGGATCGCTTGTATGGCGGAGGGGCGGCCGGCTACCACCTTTTCGACATCAGTAATCCGCAGTCACCGGAACCAATCGCGTCTGTAAATCCCGCCACTATTGCGCGGGGTCAGGTTGTTGCCCCGACGCCGGATGGCCGGTACGTTGTGACAACTGCCGGTTATGAGTGGTCTCCTGTCCGCATCTTTGATTTGCAACCGATGTTTGACGGCGAAACGCGGCTCGTCAAGACTTCTGAAAGTGCGTGGACTCCGAACTGGAAGGGTTTGACGCGTGCGGTTGAGGTTCGGTGGCCACTTGTCTTTACCGCGTCGTCCGGCGACGGGATGTATGTTTTTAATTTGCGAGATCCAGCGGCTCCCTACACGGTAGGATACTTTCATACGAGTGACGCGTCTGTGTCATCAGCTGGGTCTGGCGCGTTCGATATTGACGTTCGAAATAGTGACGGCCTAATTGTCGTTGCTGATGCGGAGTCAGGACTCTGGGTTTTGAAACTTGATGAATTGCAGGGCTGGAACGGTAACGGTTATGGTCAACCAAATGCCTCAAGTGCACAAGATTGGGTCACGGGTCCCGACATGACGGGCCCCGAGTAGCCGTTTGATTTACGTTGACTCGAACATCCGCAAAAAAGAGATTAAGATGTCACGACTATTGTCTGTAGAACGGATTGTGTCTGGAATGATTCTGTTTGCGCTTGCACCGGGATTTGATGTGCTCGCCCAAACGGTGAGTGCATCGCCTGCCCCGGTTCCTGTTACGGTTCCACACCATCCACCGCCACCAGGCGAGCGCGGAAGTGCAAACATGCATGTGCTGTCACACATTCCGCTCGGTGTTCCGACGAGTGTTTCGGACATTGACATCGAGCAGGATATGGATCGACCGTACGTTTATCTGGCCCGGCGAAATGGCGTAATCGGGTTTGATATTATTTCGGTTGCCGATCCTGCAAATGCAAAACTCGTCTACCAATGGCGGATTGAAAATCCGGAATTGCACCAAGGCGGAGCCATGGATGGACGCTACTTCAAACACGAGGGTCGCTATTACTTCGTGCAGTCATTTCAATTTCGCCAAGGCGGGCCGGACTCGGATGTTGGCGCTATTGTTTTTGACGTGACGGATCTCCCAGAGAAGGTTGTCGAGGTTGCACGTATCAGGCAGCCCGATTCGCCAGGTGGCTTCCATAATATTTTTGTTTACAAACACTCAAGTGGTTTGCCGCTGTTGTTTGCAACTTCTGGTCAGCATGCAAAAGTATTTGATCTAGATCGCGTTGTGAAGGGTGCGTCGAGCGAAATAGAGCAGGCACTTGAGGTTGATCCGAATGCGGCGCTGATCGGAAAGGTGTCTGTTGCACAAACAGACAACATGTGGTCGCGCGGCTATCATGACTTTGCAGTCGCATATCATCCGGAGACAGGGCAGGATCGGTTTTACGGTGGAGGGGGAGAGGGATACTACGTCTACAATGTGACCGACCTCGCAGACCCAGAATTGCTTGTGACGATTACGGGTGTTCCGGGCGTGCCGTGGGGGCATACGTTTACGCCGAGTCCCGACGGACGCTACGCCATCGGTGAAACAGAATTTCAATACCAGCCGCTTCGCGTCTTTGACCTACAAGAGGCCTTGGCGAAACAAAAAGAAACTGGCGAGCCGCAGAACGTTGATCACGCCGTGGGCGCGTGGCAGGCGGATTGGAAGACGGTAGCGCACAATCACGAGACTCGCTGGCCGTACGTTTTTGTGTCGGGTTATGAGGCTGGCCTTGCGGTATTCTATGCGGGAGATCCTTCGAATCCGTACACTGTTGGCTACTACGACACCTACGACGGCCCTCACAATCCCAAAGATGAGCGCCAACTGGGAAGTCCCTATACGTGGGGCGTTTACAACGGTGCGTGGGGTGTGGACGTTAGAAACGCGGACGGGCTTATTGTCGTTTCAGATATGACGACTGGTTTTT
>CBDTVC010000318.1:0-4612 GCA_965363925.1 uncultured bacterium
GCAGGCGGAACAGCCGGAACAGTCAAGTCCGTCTCAATCGTCTCGACGACGATCACTACGCCCGACAATCAGATAATCGTCATACCAAACTCAATGGTTTGGGGCGACGTCATTACCAACTCTACAGCCTCTGAGCTTCGTCGTGTCGATCTGCAATTCGGCATCGATTATAACGACGACGCTGACAAGGCGATGCAGGTCATTCTGGACGTGGCCAAGGCCGACCAACGCGTTCTGGATGATCCCGAGCCTTGGGTGCGTGTGACGAACCTTGGTGACAGTTCGGTCGACCTCACCGCCCGTCTTTGGTGCAAGGCGGATGACTATTGGGAGTTGAAGTTTGCTGTCACGAAAGAGGTGAAGGCGGCATTTGATGCGAGTGGGATTTCCATTCCGTATCCTCACAGTGTTGAGATAATCAAGGCTGGTTAGAGCCCATAGTCACCAATGCTCCACCAAGCACATCTTGGCTTTACGTGAGGAATGCAGACGCTCATGTCCGCGGCGCGGAGGTTTGATTCGTCTATGAGGTGTTCCTAGTATGGGCCTCGATTAGTCCTCAGCAGTGTTATTGAAGAGATACTACCTTCGATGTTTATTCTTGCACTTTTCCAACACACCAGATTGACTGTGATCGCCGAAATTCAAAGTTAGGAATTCCGTCTAATTGCCGCCGTTCTTCTTATTAGCTTCTTCGAGCGCCACTGACGAAGCTGGATGCAAAGGGGCACTCAGACCCTTCGTTCCCATATCAAGCAATGTCAGATTTGACAGCTGTGAAACCTGACCCTTGAGTGCTGTCATATTTTTTAGTGTGCTTTCAACTAGGATCGCAACGTCGGAAGAACTAACGTCGGCTCGGGTCACAAGCGTGGCGTAAACTGCGTAGCTAACTATTTCCTGCTTCTGCTCGGAATATGTGTCGGCGGCGATTTCTACGGGAACAAACCCTGGAGAATCCGAGAAAAATTTGGTAAATGTTGGCCCTGATGGTGCGATTATTCTAGCTCCACATTCAGACAGGGCACGAGCGACGCTTTTGGAGGGGTGACCTACGACAAGAAAAGATGCGTCGATTGTGCCATCACATAGCCCAGAGATGGCTTGTCTCGTCGTCAATTCAGAAAACGCCCCGAACTCGTCGACATTCAGTCCAGCGCGGCCAAGTATAGTCTTCGCTGTCGCATGACGTCCCGACGACGGCGAGCCAATGTCTATTCGCTTGCCGGGCAAATCCTGCGATCGGTATATTCCGCTGTCACGCCCTGCAAGGATTGTAACGACCTCAGGATAGAGTGACATCACGCTGCGAAGATTGGACATCGCATTGCCAAGAAATGGACCGGTTCCCCTATATGCTGCAAGTTGCCAATCAGATTGGGCAAATGCGAAATCCAACTCCCCTATATCTAACATCTTCAAATTGTAGATCGATCCGCTTGTCGGTTCCGGGCTACATCTAACTTTTCCGCCGCCTGTACTGTTGATAGGGGCACACAAAGCCTTTGCCGTCGAATAGTAACCGCCCCCGAGGCCGCCTGCCCCGATATTTATGAAGGTCAGGTCCTGAGCGTTAGATGCTGAAGCGAAGACGCTCAAAGCAAGGGTAAAGGCAAAACGTAGCATTCGAAAATTCAACCCCGAGAACAAAACTGGCATTGTTTGGACGCTAGTCCGGAATCCGGATGACGTCCACTGGCGATTAACGACTTTCGGATCGGGGAAAATTGCGTCAGGTTGATCAATATTATGGATCGCCAAAGTAGATGGCTGACGACGGGTAAATCGAAGAATGCCAGATTTTGTTTATGACATGCAGTTTGAGACACTAGCGGTTTGGTGCTCAGTGCTCGTGATTTGCGTGATGGTAGTGGGCCTTTTGATAATAAAGCCACTTTTCCGCCTGCTGATCGGGACCGGACCGGATTTCAATAGTTCTGTCAATTATGCTACCTCAAGTTTCAGCCTCTTCAATGGCTTACTGCTGGGGCTTTTGACGGTCGCTGCCTATCAAAATTTAGAGAAAGTGCGTGAAAGCATTACCAACGAGGCCACTTCGCTGGGAGGTCTTTATGCCCAAATGGCCGCCTACCCTGAGCCGACACGGTCTGATGTTAAATGGCTCATGCGAGACTACACGCTCTATACCATTCACAAAGAGTGGCCCGCGCACCGGCAGGGTGAGATTTTGAATGGTGGTTTCAACCGAGCCGATGCCATCCGGCGATCTCTTTCGCAATTCGAGCCGAAGACCGAAGGTGAGCGGATCATACACCTTCAGGCAATGTCCTCGTTTCATGATTTCTCGACTGAGCGGCAAAAACGGTTGAATGGGGTCACAACAGAAATTCCAGCTGTTCTTTGGTATGCCGTGATTGTGGGAGCAGGGATTAACATATTGCTGCTCGTTCTTTTGAAAATGCGGCTGCTGCCACATTTTGTACTTGGGACCATTACAGCATTCTTTCTCGGCGTTATTCTGTTTGTTATTGTCACTCTTGACCGTCCGTTGCGCGGGCCATCTGGGCTTTCTCCGTTTGCATATCAATTGCTATGGGATCGCCTGATGATATGGGACGAGCCGGTCGCCCAAGGGGGTGCCTGATGGCGACGTTTCGTGTTCGCGAGGTCGAGGGAATGCGGCAGCTTAGAATCGACATTACAAACGAAACTGTGCGCGCAGCTTTTGGCGCGCTATCCAATATGAATGGCAACATCAAATTCACGCCACGTTTGCCAAAGTTCGGAGATCTTTTCCGCGCCATTTTTACTCAGGAATCTCGCATTCGCCCCTATTACAAGGGCACTGGGTCGATCAACCTTCAACCCTCTCTTCGAGGCTTCCACGTTTTTGACGTTCGTCCTGGAGAACGATGGACACTTGAGCCAGGTACTTATTGGGCCAGCGAAGGTGGCGTAGACTTGGGCGTGACCAAGGAGCCCTTTTGGGCGAGCTTTTGGGCAGGTGATGGAATGTTCGCTTGGAAGACGACGATGAAGGGAAGCGGACAAGCCGCTGTAAACGCGCCCGGGCCAGTGGAAGTTATTGAAGTCGAGAATGGTGAACTAACCGTTCAAGGACGCTTAGTTCTTGGTCGAACAAATGGCTTGAGATTCAGGTCGAAACGGGCAGCGCCATTTCCGCGAAGTCTCATTTCGGGGCAGGATCGTCTTAGGGTATATGAGGGAACTGGAAAGATTCTCGTTTCATGGACGCCTTATTGGAACCAGCATATTTACCAGAGGATGACAGACGAAGAGAACGTTGAAGGTCCATTTTTTCAATGAAATCTGATCGAATTAAACTGAGCTTGACCACCTATTGTGCGTTTTGAAGTTCAGCGATCCGCTTCTGCACGAGTTGAAGGTGCAGGCGGGCGTCATATTGGCGCTGACGGTAGGCTACTGGCAAGAGCATGCCAGAAAGTCGTTCTTCCAACTCAGACAGGCGATTTTGCATCACTTTGATTTCTTGCAAGTCAGGATTTTTGGAAATCTCATCTTCGATTTTCCGGATTTCCGGATAGTGCCGCCAAACCCGCCTTCGCATGAGATACGCATAAGCCGCAGGAACCAGGCGAAGTACCGGCAAGACAATAAGAACAAAGGGAAGGAACAGCAGAAAGACGCGGTTTATCTGTGCTGCGATCCAATACGGCAACCAATCGTGCCATGTTGACGGCCCCTCCTGTATTAACTGTCGCGCGGTGTTGTTGACCGGCAGACCTGTTCCTTTGATCGACGGAAAGCTGTCAGCCTCAGAAAGTATCCCCCGACGTCGATGCAGCTCGATCGCTGCCATAGTAAGTCGGTTAACCAATGCCGGGTGGATTTTAGAATTAACTGCTAACCTCGCCTCAAGAGCAATAATCTGGCGAGCTTCGGCGGGTGTAACTGGATCCAACAGCAAACCACCAGAGGGGATGGTTACCAAATTTGCATAGGCAAGCCGACGAGAAATCGCATCGGCGTGATCCACCGCTAATAACCTCAGACCTCGTTCGCTATAGGCTGCTGTAAGATAAGGTGCATTCAGAGGAGCGACAAATGTCGCGATGTCCAACCTACCAGCAAGAAGTGCCTCAACAGCCTCATCATACGGAACATCTAAGTGAATATTGTCAGAATGAGCGAGGCCCACAACTCGCTCGAAATCCCGAAACGCTGCCTCGGTTCCTGAACCGACCGCCCCGCTGTTGATGCTCAACCTGTTCCACTTCGCCGGGTTTTGAGAAATGTTGGAACCCGATCTGATGAGAAATAAAATGGGCTCGAAAAATATCGCCCCAATCGCTTCGACATCATTGCCTGGCACCGCGACCCCACCTTGCAAGAAAGCAGCATCGACCGTGCCGTTCGCCAGCAAGTGAGCGTTTTCGACAGAGCCTTCTGTCTCAACGATTTTCAATTTGATCTTGTCCCGTGCAAGGATGCGCGCGTATTTTTCAGCGGTCCTAGCATAGGCACCATCAGCCGGTCCGGCCGCGATCGTCAATTGCCCCGGTGGATGCAGGCGGGTTAAAGTAGAAACGAACGCCACCAGCGTCATGCAGAGCATAACTAACATCAAGTACCGCATAATGTCCCTCTGCAACCACCTCAGGCACTGGAA
>CBDTVC010000319.1:0-4604 GCA_965363925.1 uncultured bacterium
TTTAGTGTCTGAGTCCTTTAAAATACAGGTAGATACATCGCGTTGGTGCTTAATGGGTTTGGCGTTCGGTCGATACCCAATTCGAGTTTATCCCGCATGAATTAATCTGTTGCCCGATGTCGATTAGAGGTTCTTTCCAGAATATCCGTGATCAGATCGGGAAGATTAATACGATCCTTGATGGGTCGAAGTCTTCTTCCGACAACGGATCTACGGATCAGCAAGACGGAGCTGCCGCAGAGCATCACCCTAGCGCAGAGCACGATCACCGGGCAGAAAACGGTTTTGTACATCCTGGCGAACCCGACTTCGACCGCGGTCCCGTGGCTCATACATCAGCATCCGAACCAAGGTCGATCGCAGAGAATCTTTACCAGCCTGAATACCAGGACGAAGATCGTGACGAACCAGTCCGGCAGCATCCCAACGACAGGGCCCTTCGAACGGATACTGCAAATGATGACGGTGTCGAATACTCCAATGGCAACTCATCTGCTCAAGCTGACGACTACCCAGCATCCGATCCAGATCAAGATGTTTCGTTTGACTACCCGGAGTCATTTGAAATGGCGAAAGAGGGATTCGTCAATGCGGATCACGAGATTGAAGAACTAGTCGAGCCTGGCCTTGAGCACGACCATTCGTTTGAGATGCCTGAAGCGGACTCGTACATCGAAGAATTCAGCGACCCATCGCCCCATGATTCCGGCCACGTCGTAGACGAGTTGTCTGAGGTAGACAGGATTGTCGAGAGGCTTGATGAAACAGCGCACTACAGTGATGACTTGAATGAGAGCGGATCCGTACAGTTAGTTGATCCCGGCGGTGTTCGAATTTCCGATCGCGTCGTTGAACGACTTCTCCAGAAGGCGCTCGTCACCGAAAAGCAGGTGATGGAGAGCTGGGAGGAATGGACTAGCCTAAAAGAGGACGGCTATAGTCTTTCGCTTTGGCGCGTCATGACGTTACACCCGGATCTCAAGCGTGAAGTCATTTTTGAAGAGGCAGCGTTGGTGTACGCGTTTCAGAAGGCCACGACAAGCCTTTCTGACGCCATCGCCTTTATCGAAAAGGCCGTTCCCGTTTTCGAGGGTGACCGACTTGACCGGATGTTGGATCTGTTTGTAATTCCAGTCGCGAAAGAAAAGGACACAAGAACGGGCGATGTCAAGTGGTTGTTCGTGACGCACGACCCGACCCGACCTGAAGCGCACAAGCTGCTCCGAGATCTCGGAATCAAACGCTTCGAATTACGGTACTGGTCTGAGGCAATCATCGAAGATGTGATCACGGCTGGGGTTCTGACGAAGAACGTCTACCTGGATCGCCTCAACGACGACCCCATGGTCTATGACCTTGGAACGAATTTCGACAAAGACAAGAAAGAGCTGGTTGACGAGGAGGAGCTGGAGAACGAGATCAATCGCTCGTCACTGATCAACTTGTTTGAAGCGTCACTTGTTGAGGCGGTGAACAAAGGGGCGTCTGACATTCACATCTTTCCGAACCCGCTGTCGCAGATTGAAATCCATTTTCGGATTGACGGTCACCTGGAACTGTGGCACAAAGAAGAACGCATTAGTGCCGAAGCGTTTCTCGCTGTTGTAAAAGACAAGTCGCAGAACGTTGACCGATTCGAAAAGGATACTGCGCAGGACGGATTCATTCAGCGACCGATTTCGGACACGACGATACGGTTTCGCGTTTCGATTTTGCCGATCGCGAGCCACAAGCCGGGTGCGACCGCTGAGAGTATCGTAATTCGCGTCCTTGATGATCGAAAAGTTCTTTCGGACCTCAGAAAGGTCGGGATGCTTGATCAAGCAATGAAGCGCTTCGAACAGGCAATTCATCAGCCTCACGGGATGGTTATCCTGACTGGTCCGACAGGATCCGGTAAGAGTACTACGCTTGTGGCGGCGTTACACCAGGTGATTACGCCGAAGCTGAATGTGTTGACGATCGAGGATCCTGTTGAATATCTCATCAAGGGTATACGGCAGGTAAAGCTCAGTCATCATTTGACCATGGAGGGTGCCCTTCGCGCTCTACTTCGCCACGACCCTGATGTCGTCATGGTTGGGGAGATGAGAGATCAGGAGACTGCGGAGCTGGCGATCAAGTTGGCGAATACGGGACACCTTACGTTTTCCACGCTGCACACCAACGATGCTCCAAGTGCCGTAAGTCGATTGTACAAAATGGGGATCGAGCCGTTTCTGATTGCCTATGCCATTAATATTGTGGTTGCGCAGCGCCTGATCAGGAGCCTGTGTCCCGCATGCAAAGTAGTTGGCGGTAAGGATGCCGAACTGATGCGTGTTCTTGAATTTACGGACGAAGAAATTGAGACCAGCACCATGTACGCGGCAGGCGACAATTCGTCGTGCGAGAAGTGTCACGGGGTCGGTTACAAGGGAAGGCGCGCCGTGGCGGAGACATTGTATTTCTCCGAGGCTATTCGGGCTCAGATAATTCGTTCCGGTGACTCAATTGACGAGCAGGCGCTTCGAGATATCGCGAGTTCGGAGGGGATGCTGTCGCTTCAGGCGAGTGCACGCGAGATTGCGAAAGAGGGCGATACGTCTTTGGAAGAAGTAGTCCGAATTACAGGTCAGTAGAACATGCACGCGATGTACGACAAACACCGGATTGACCGATTTCTTTCTAATCTGTTCCAGGCGAACGAGGTTGCTCTGGCACGACTATTTGATCCCAGCAATGTGCCTGATCGAGTCGTTCAGACAATTCTTGACGACCGAATTGTGACGGACGCCCAAGTGAAGCCTGTTTACAATGTGTGGCTAAGTCTGGAAGAAGTCGGCCGGGGCAAAAAACGACTGTGGCGGATGGTGGCTGAGGCAGTCCCTAAGCGTGCTGAGCAGATTCGAGCCGCTGCTGCCCGCGTATATGCGTTCGATGACGCGATGATTTCAACAAACGAAGCCGTGCGGCAAATGGAGGCGATCTTCGTCAACTGGTCGATCGAACAGTGGCGAGAGCTTCGCGATCTGAAGTGTCTGCCGATTCGGCTTGTACCGATAGAAGACTCTGCAACAGAAAGGTTTGTGTTCGCATCGCACGATCCGACACGCGTCGGACTTCGCCCGATGATTGAAGACCTCGGAATCGAAGACTACGAATTGTGCTACACGCCGGAAGCAGTAATGGACTACCTTGGCGAACAGCTGGAGGCGATAATCAAACTTGAGACTTCCCGTCCCGCACCAATCGGGAAGTCAACGCCGGGAAAAGACGGTCAAATAAAGGCAGCATAGTCCCAAGGGTTGGATATCCTTTGGTGAGCATAGTCGCGTCCCGTCGGGTACTATCAATGTCTTGATCTCGAATACCAGCGAAGCATTTGTATCGTCGAATGAGATCGCTATCCGGTACTCTGCATCGCTGCCGCAATCCCGTTAATACTTAGAAAGAGCGCTCGCCGTACAGCTTCTTTTTCACCGGCGTCATTTGCACCCTCGGCGCGTCCCATCAGTTCGATTTGAATCAGATTTAGGACGTCAGTAAAAGGATTTCGCAGCTTAATTGATCGCTGCAGGACAGGCGCGTTGTCCAGCAGTTGCTCCTGACGTGTTATTGCCAAGATCGCTTTTTCAGCCTGGACGTAGTCAGTTCGAATAATTTCGTGAAAAACTGAACTCTTGGGACCCGAATCACGGCGGGCATATCGGATTGCAACATCGAGACGCGCTCGCTGCATTTCGCGTTGGGCGCTATCAACGACGGCTTTAAAGAATGGCCACGATCGGTACCATTCGGAGAGCTCGTTCAGCATCTCCGGCTTGCGGTTAAGTGTATTTGCAAGAGCGCTCCCTACGCCATACCAGCCAGGAACGATGTATCGGGTTTGGGTCCAGGAAAACACCCATGGAATAGCGCGGAGGCTTTCGAAGTCTACTTCGTCACTTGATTTCCGAGAGACCGGTCTCGACGCGATGGGCAGTCGGCTGATAAATTCGATCGGCGTTATTTTCACGTACCATTCCCAAAGCCCATCCTTTTCAATTAGTGCCCGGTAGTTGCCCATCGCATCTTTGGCAAGGTTGGTCGCCGCCAGTGCGCGATCAGAACCTACTGGCGGGTAGCGTCGATCGTCTTCCGTTTTTGCCGAAGCTAACAGCATCGCGTTGACGATCTGCTCCAGGTGACGGTGTGCGATCTCCACAGCCGCGTATCGAAACGAGATCACTTCACCCTGTTCCGTAAACCGCATTCGTCCGTTTAGAGATTGTTGAGGCATTGCCAGTATTGCCTCATTCGCACGCCCTCCGCCGCGCCCAACAGTACCTCCGCGACCGTGAAAGAGCCGGAAGTCGACGTTGTGTTCGCGGCATACCTTACCTAGGCGATGCTGCGCCTGATGCAGCGCCCAATTGGCCATCAGGTAACCTCCATCCTTGTTACTGTCCGAATAGCCAAGCATTATCTCCTGAAAATTCGCTCGCGCAACAAGTTGCTTTCGGTAAAGCGGGTGTTTGAAAAGCGCCGCCATAAAATCGGACGCCTTTTCGAGATCGTCAATCGTTTCGAACAACGGGACAACGTCCAACGGGCATACCACTTTTCCATCGTGGTATTGCCAA
>CBDTVC010000320.1:0-4596 GCA_965363925.1 uncultured bacterium
GAACTGTTGTAGCGGCAGACCTTGATGGCCATGAGCGTCACCTGGTCCGTGACGCCTGCAGCCACGATGCCGTTGCTGGCGACCGTGGACCCGACGTGCGAGCCGTGACCGTTCAGATCCAGCCAATCCGGATAGCCCGGGAAGTTGACGTCCCGGATCAAGTAATCGAACTCACCTGCGGGCAGGAAGGAGACCGACCGGCCATGATCAATTCGACCACTGAGATCGAGGTGGGCCGGGTCGAGACCAGAGTCGATAATGGCGACGGTCACGTCCGCGGATCCGGTGCGACCTGCAGCCCAGGCGACCGGGGCGCCAACGGCGTCCATGTTCCACTGATAGCCGCCCGTGTACGCGAATGCATCCGCTGGCGACGCTAGGCTCCCGTCGACGGGTGCTTGATCGTTCGCGTTCGGTTCACGAGTAAACTCGAGATCGGCCACGACGGCATCGATGCCACGGACGGCAAGTAGGTCCCCCGCGCCATCATCGGACAGGCCGTCCACCAGCATGAGGCCGGTTTCGCTGTGCGCGAAGACAACGGTCCCGCCGAGAGCTTCAATCGTGGACGCGAAGTTGCTCGGCAGGCGCCGAGCGGAGACGATATGACGCGAGACCGGCTCAGCGGTCACGGTCTGCCCGTCGAGGAGCGTCAGGGCCAAAGCACCACTAACGTTCGTGAAACTCGTCGCGGCACTCATGTCCGCCGTGGAGCGCAACTCGAGGATTGACGGACTTGTTGAAAGCGAGGCATCGCTTTCGATGCCAGTCGGGCTGTCGCAGGCGCTGAATACCAGCATCAATACGACAACCAATGCAATATTTCTTTTCATTTTACAGGTCTCCGATTAAAGTTCAGCCGACACCTCTTCTCGAATTCAAATTCAATACGCACTTATGTTGAGGTGGGGACGTATCCGGGTGCGATGGAGGTGGCGCGCGTTACCCTCGAGAGCTAGTAACGTAAAGTATAGCACAAACAAGAGTGATATCAACGTCTACGACTGCCCGTGCCCAGTGGCGACACGAGAAAGTACAACCAATCACCAAATCGCGCGACCTCCTAGGTTCGGTTTCCGAACCACGCGCTTGATCCCGCCGTTCCATAAATGTGGGAGAGCTGATGTACGGGAGTGATGCCTAAGATTACCGTGAATCTCAGAGATCCATTCAAGGAAAAAGCTGTGGACTACCTAACGTCAGTCAAGCTTTTGGCTTTCATGCCCTATAACGTAGGGAGGCTTCACCGGCTGCGCCTCGCCGAAGAGTGACTTTTGTGGATCGGCTTCATAGGCGATCCACTTTGCGCCGGGCGCTGCCCGGTGCAAGCCTTGGTTATGCACCCACGGGTACGCGGCAGTGAGCGACACCCTCTCGCCAAAACAAAAGCCAGAACCTGCCGTCACGAAATGACAGGTCGACGGTCTCGATTACACGCTAATTCCGTCGGCAAGCACCAGAATATACAGCATCGCCGAATGCTGATGTTTGCTATACGCCGTCTCCGGTGATTCGAACCGTAGACGCACCGTGTTTGGCAAGGTACCTGCCCCAGTACACAACCCAAGCAAGCACTGCAAATTCCAGGACACGCTGACTCACGCCAGCAGTGGCTGAAGTTTCCGAGAGAGTGAGCAAACCGGCAAGGGCAAGGGCAGAGGCGGCGAACCCAGATTGGGCGAGGCGACCTGCATCGGGCCATGCACGCGCTGCACGTGCGAGGACAAACAAGAAGGCTGGCGCGAGAACGTATCCAAGCAGTCCGCCCACGTTGTGTATGAGTTGCGAAACACTAGGGTTGTCGGGCCGACAACCGGGGTCGCAGGGGAACGCCGCAGCAACCAGATAGCCTGCCGCAAAGATTGCCAGACCGAGCAAACCTACGGTCGTGCCAAATGATCGCGGGAGAGCAGTGTAGGCAAACAAGCAGAACGCCAGCAGGAGAACCCCCGAGGGTAAGAACCCGACAAAACGAACCGCCAACTCATGTGGTGAACCGCTAGCACCGAGTTCGCTTATGAATTGCGATACGTGGCTGTAATCCGGCGTGAGGGCACCAGCCACAACGACCATGAGCGCCATGACAACAAAGCAGGCAAATGCCGTGATGGCGCAAAGCTTCGCAGCTGGTTGAGAAATTGAGAATGGAGTCATTGGGGGCTCAAAATAGGGAAGCCACAACCTCTACGCCTTACCGAAGAGAAATCGTTGTAAATCGGCTTTTACGCCGCTCCGTGGCGTGAATACGAAGTCGATGTGTAAACCCTAGCGGATCTGCCGAGAGACGAGTGGCCGTATAACCTAGGGAAGCTTCACCGGCTGCGACGCGCCGAAGAGTCCGCAGAGTAGCGACTTCGTGTATCGGCTTCAAAGGCGATCCACATGCTCCGGGCGCTGCCCGGTGCATGCTTTGGTTATGCGCCAGACGACTCGCGAGTGGACGACTGCTCCAATACCGTTACAACAGAGCCATTTTCGCGAATCGATTTTCAGAGCCCACAATCGACCGGAAGTCAACTCTTGACCGCTCGCCGGGACCAGACCAGCCAAGATGTAGCAAGGAATAGCCCGAGCCAGACAGCTGTCCGGATCGTCATGGCTTGTAGGCTGTCGGTTGCGACGCCGCCGCCAGTCCGGTAGACTAGCACGATTCCTCCAAGCACCAGAAGATTGGCCACGACGATGGCTCCTGCGGCGTACCTACCTCGCACGATGCGACGCAAGATGTAGGCCCCGGCTATGACGTATGCTAGCCCCATTATGGTGTTGTAGACAAGCAATGGCCGAAACACAATGTACCCAGGGTCGGATCCTAGGAGCACTCGGCCCCCTGCAACAAGCGTTGCGATCCCGAACAGGATCGCGATAGCGCCCATGAGCATCTGTGCGATTCCGACCGCACGATAGGCTTTCAACAAACTATCTTTCATCTTGTGCTGGCCATTCGCTCAGCCGGGCGACTGCAACGCCAAGCCACGTGATTGCTGCGATCATCGAGATTCCCCCCGCAAGAACAAAAAGCGGAGGTGCGGAAAACAGCAGCTCAGCCAGAATGCCCACCGGCATCATCATCCCAACCAAGCTTAGCCACGAAATCCATCGAGCAGATCGAGTTTGTATCGGCAGTTGCACCAGCAGGTAACCGATTGCCACGTTTAGTAAGGCAAACAGGTTTCCGTGAACGTGAGCGAGGCGAGCCTCGAAGTGGCTGCCAGTCGAATAGGCTGCGATCCACTCAGCTTTGTCAGGCGCGAAGTCACGCAGGTAGATGAGTACGAAACCGTACACCATGAATCCAGCCAAAAAGAGCAACCCGGCTGCTATGTTCCTTTTTCCCGTTCGCATTCGTGGTTTCCCGTTTGATCACAAAGTTACGTTTCAACATTAGCAGAGATCTGCCAGAAGTTCGACCCACCCGAATGCTGATACTTCAGATGTCTTACGACGTCTGCCGATTTTGGATAGAACACAATGTCCGCCGGATTCTCAAAAACTGAACAGAGACAGAGCCGCTTTACGTCGTAACGTGTAAACTAGATCTACCGTAGTGGAATACCTTACGAATCGTGGACACAGCGTGACCCGTAGAACGCCTCCGACCAACTGCACCGTCGATTCCGCAACACTCAAGTGCACAGTCTTGGAGTACCCGTTGCTTGGACTGGCGTATAACGTAGGGAAGCTTCACCGGCTACGGAACGGCGGCAAAAACAAAGTCTTAAGGACCGAGCTGCCAACGACGTTTTCTGGTAAGCATAGACCGTTGCCCGGTGCAAGCTTGGATTATTGCGGAGGGCACCTCCCTGTCCGCACGTTCACGCCCGCTGCCAACAACGAAAGTACAAAATGCCGATCAGTCCGCCGCGCGTAGACATGCGATGGGATTCGCCGAGTCCGCAACCCAATGGAGGGTTCGTTACGTAGTTGATGATTCTCGGCCCGACACGTTATGCGGAATCTATCCCCGCCAAACAGTTCAAAGTCCCGAACCAAATAGCGATCGTACAGCTACCCACTTCACCGGCCAGTCGTCAACTTCCGCCTGGCGACGCTACTAACTCTGCGCACACACGGGATCAGCTGGCTTTCTCAATCATCCTCAATTCCAGGCGGCGAATGTCGCGCGCTGTTGCCAGCTTGTTGAGTTCCAGGAAATACCACATTTTCATACCGCCCAAAAACTGCGTGCTCACAATAAACGCAACGCCCCAGTTGATTTTGGTGCTGATTTCAGTCGCAGCCAAGAACTGTATCACGCTAAAGACCGCGAAAAACAACATGGCGAACATCGCCACCCACGCGATAACCATGAACATCTTCATTTTGCCTCGAAAACTCTTGCCGATCAGGTTGAAGACTGTCTGCTCGTCTCCGATCGTTTCCATGAGTGCTCTGTCTTCAGCCGTAAGCGCTTGACGGATTTTTTCGTCGATGTCAGTCATCGTTCATTCCTCCAATAGTTGTTTCAACTTTTTCCGTGCGTAGTACAAACGAGACTTGACTGTGCCAGTTGGCAACTTCAGCAAATCGCCAATCTCCTTCAAGCTAAACGAATCGAAGTAGTACAGGCGCACCACATTACCTAGGTCGGGCTCC
>CBDTVC010000321.1:0-4584 GCA_965363925.1 uncultured bacterium
GTGGGATTTGCCCGCCCCGGGCAGAAATGAGGTCCTCCGATTGCGCAATCTTGACCGCTCGTGCGCCAAAAGGCGCACACTCGCATGCTATGCCGGATGCCTGGCAATCGCTAGATCGATTGCCGCGTCAACGGCAGAGGCGAGTCTGGGAGAAGCATTAGTCCAGTCCGGAAGCGTTTCTCGGATATGCCGATGAACCCTGTCCCTGAAGTGCGGCTCACGAAACAGACCTCCCGACAAAACATAGCGGTTCTTCAGTTCGATACAATCCGATTCATTAATGCGAACAAGCATTTCGGTAATCGCAAGCACCGCCTCACTCAATATCTCAGAGGCATCCTCATCGCCGAGCCCCGCCGACTGGATTACAAATGGGGCAACCTCGGCCGTGCGATCCTGATCGTACACAAACGCAATCAACTCGTCGCGACCGGCCAAGCCGAATGTATCCGCTATAAGTCTGGACAAATCGCAGTGTGTACGGCGTTCGATATCCGCTGCAAGACGCTTTAGTGCGCCAAGCCCAATGTGGTAGCCACCGCCCACGTCACCAAGCCGGAAGCCCCATCCGCCGCGAACCGCCACCTCTCCACTATTGCACCGGCAGATAGAAATCGAGCCCGTCCCCGCGATGATCACCACACCTGATTCAGTGCCAAATGCAGCAGAAAGCGCAAGCTCTGCATCCGTACAAACATCCACTTCGATGGACCGGTCATTACCAAGCAATCGTGCAAGCCGTTCGTGAACAGCGACGGCCAACTGTGCCTGATCACCACTGCTACCAACTCCGGCTGCACCAACCTGAACAACAAGCGCCGGTTCGCCGCCTGCCTTGGTGTCAGCTCGGACAATCAATTCCGCGAGGCGGTCTGCAGCAACCAGTGGGCCAACACGCTTTGGATTGGCCCCGGCCGAAACAAGAGATAATTCTGTCGATCCATCAACCGATCGGGCCTTCAGCTTACTTGTGCTGCCGCCCGAGTCAATGCCGACATAGAGAATGGACATCGTAGTACTCCGCGCTGGAAAGGATTGCGCTTCCGGCAGTATACAGATTCGTCAGGATCGAAGGTAGCGAGAAAACGTAATGACTTACATCTAACACCGATAAACTGGCAATTGTGTGCCTATTGGAGGCAAATGGATCGAAATTGTGTTACACTATTGCCAGATATTCCGCCTTTTCGGGCCTACCTGCATCAGCCAGCGTGAACCAAAATGAAACGACGATCATTTGTGAAATCCGGACTGGCCGCGGCTTCCGGTACGATTGCCGTAGCAGCTTGTGGCCCTGCATCCGCATCAGGCGAGAATCCGTCAATGTCCGATTCGCCGATGACGGCTGAACAAACAAAACAAATGGCTTCTTCCAGCGCTATCAATCATTCCGTGTGTAAGTGGTGCTATCCCGAAGTGACGCTTGAGGAGCTCGCAATTGCTGGCAAGCGCTTCGGGCTCCAATCGATTGAATTGCTTGATCCGGAAGACTGGCCAACCCTGGCAAAACATGACCTTACGTGTGCGATGTCAAACCCGCCGCCAGTTATTGATGGTCATTTCATTACCCACGGATTTAATCGGATCGAACATCACGAACTGCTTGTCCCCGGCTACCTCGATCGACTAAAAGATGTCGCCGACGCTGGATACCCAAACCTGATTTGTTTCTCCGGCAATCGGGAAGGACTCGATGATGAGGAAGGCCTCGAAAACTGTCTGAAGGGCTTGCAACAGATCATGCCGACCGCAGAAAGACTCGGCGTTACCGTATGTATGGAATTGCTTAACAGTCGAGTTGACCACGGTGACTACCAATGCGACCACACAGACTGGGGAGTTGAACTGGTGAAACGAGTTGGATCTGACCGTTTCAAATTGCTCTACGATATTTACCACATGCAAATCATGGACGGCGATATCATTAGAACACTAACCGACAACGCTGCGTTTATCGGGCACTATCACACGGGTGGAAACCCAGGCCGGAATGAAATTGATGATACCCAGGAACTGAATTACCCTGCGATCATGAAGGCAATTGTCGCGACGGGATTTACCGGGTTTGTCGCACAGGAATTTATCCCCAAAAACGATCCGGTGACTTCGCTCGAGGCGGCCATCCGTCTATGTAGTGTTTAACCAATCGCACAATCACGACGAAGCACCTCTTCGCCGCCTGAACAGAATCTATCTGTCCCAATGAGTAGTTCGTAGTGTCGAAAACTGCAAGCGAACACCGGCCACATTCGCAACTCTCTCTCGTTGCCTTCTATCAACCAAAGCCGGCTGACTTGGCCGCAATCGTGAGACGTTGTCAGGAGATTGCGTACGATGGTTTGGGGCCAATCTTTCAACCCTACGGGATAGATCAAGTGCATGCGACAATCGTCGGCATGGAAATGGTTGTACTGCCCGAGATCGACGACGTGTTCATCAATCAGAATGCGCACTTGCTCCGCGACAAGCGCATTGAGATGCGTTTCGAAAACTTGCAGGCCACTATCTATCGACACCTGCCCATGTCCATTCGCTGGGGTGGATACAAGCCCGACGACCTCACCTACGAAGGCAGACTTGCCACACCATTCTCTCGTTCGATCTATTTGAACCGGACCACAGGGAAGCTGGTATTGATCGGATGGCCCCATGTCGGCGGAGATTTCAGGGAGTCGCGCCTATTGGACCTGCGCGATGAATTGGAATCGGAATGCGGCCTTGTACACAAGTACGGCAACGACAATGATTTCTTTCAGGTACTTGGATCGTTCGAGCTCGATGCCGTTAGGCAAAGTGTTGATCTGGATACCACAGAACAGCGATTGGCGGAGTACATCGACTCGTTCCGTCTTGACACTTTGCTTGACGCTGAGAATTGCCAGATTGTTTGTTATGCCGAGACGGCACTGCCGGTAGAAACGACCACGGCGATCAGTATCGTCTCCGAAGAGCTTTCACCAGATAGGATTCGCAACCTGTACTTGACCCCACCGCTAACCTAGGTTAGTCGGTTACACCGGCCATACTGTCGTCCAGTAAACCACCGGCGATGTTGTAGAAATCTCGATCGGTGATAATGCCAACCAGTAAACCATCCTGGAGAACTGGCAATGCTGATATTTGCCTGTCCTTCATTAGCTGAAGAGCGTCCGTCGTCATTGTATCAGACGTCACTGTAACGGGGTCTTCGATCATGATCTCTTTTACGGGAAGATTTTGCGCTGACGCCTCGTTCTTTCCCGCCAGATATCGAAGAACACGTCGATGTGTCACGAGACCTACTAATCGATGGTCTCGGTCCTCGACCAGTACATGACGTATCCGCCGCCAGTCCATTAATTTCGCGACCAGTTCGACGAGTTCTTCCTCGTTTACTGTGAACAAATCGGTCGACATAAAATGCTCAACACGGGTCTTCTTCATGTGGCGCATCGTCAGGATCGGGTCCAGCGATGCCAGCGGCCATTCGTGCCCGGGCTTGCCCGTTAGCTGATTTTCCAGCATGCCAGATACCACTGCATTTAACCGGTCCACGCGAGACGAATTCTTTTCGGATTTGCGCATCCCCGCCAATGACGATAGTATCCAATTTGATCCAGTCCGTCGAGAGTGAACCCGTTCTTCGATGATTGCCAAGTATTTATTCGTGTCGTCGTCGTCGATACCTGACGCCATTAAACCGGTCCGGGCAAGCGGAATTAGTTTGTCCACGATCAGCTCTTGCGCTGGCCACCGCTCACCGTCGATCCAGGACAACTGACTTCCCAGTCCCAGTCGGGCCGCGGCAACAAAATTTGATTTGGTGTCATCAAATTCAATTAGCTCGCGGATGTCGTCATACTTTTCAGCAATACCAGCTACAAGGCCAAACCAGAGGGCCGCGTTCGCCACCTCGTCAACTATGGACGGACCTGCCGGAAGGATCCGGTTTTCGATACGAAGGTGCGGCACGCCATCCGTTATTCCGTAACACGGTCGATTCCATCTATAGACTGTACCGTTGTGCAATTGCAATGCTCTCAACTTAGGAACGCCGCCCCCGCGCAAGACCTCAAACGGATCTTCCTCTCTCGCCGTCATCAAGACCCGGAAACGGGCAATATCTTCGCGATAGATATCTAGGACGGAGTCAATCCAATCATTCCCAAACTGTACGCGCGGACTCATTTCGCGCAAGTACAAGTTACTGCTCCGCGTGTCCACCGCCTGTTGAAACAGAGCAATTCTGGTTTCTGACCACAGCCGCTTACCAAATAAGATCGGCGAGTTACATGCAGCAGCCAGGCACGGCCCTGCAACAAGCTGGGCTATGTTGTATAGCTTGCCGAACTCTTCTGGCGTGACCTGAAAATGTAGTTGAAAACTTGTGTTGCAACCCTCAACAAGAATGGTATCGTGCCGAAAGAACAATTCATCAGTACCACGCATATGGTAGGTCGCCGGTCCTCCTCGAAGCTGATTAATTGCATCGTTGAGTGCAAAGTATCGAGGCATCGGCGCCATGTTGTCAAGACCCAGATCTGACAAGTGGATCGTCGGCAGGATGCCTGCCATAACGACTTTCGCCTTCTCTTTGGCAGATCG
>CBDTVC010000322.1:0-4570 GCA_965363925.1 uncultured bacterium
CATCAACCCTTAAGAACATCCAGACAAACGTTGGTGTTGGTGGGGATGCGGATTTTGGTGGTGGCGCAGCCAGTCCGGAACGTTCCCGCTTGACTTTGAATCTCGTTGACTATGCGGATCGGGAGGAGTCGAGCAAGAACACGATGCAACGAATCCGTGAACAGCTTACCGGTATCCCGGGCGTCGAGATCGAATTCACGAAAGACAGCAATGGCCCACCAACTGGACCACCGGTCAACATTGAAATCTCAGGTGATAACTTTGAGACCATCACAACGATCACGCGTGACGTGAAGCGACTGCTGAATGAAGGAGTCAGCTCAGGAGCAATTCCTGGTCTGGTTGACCTTTCGGACAACCTGAACACAGGGCGTCCTGAGTTGCGGATTCACATTGACCGCGAGCGTGCCGCCCGCGTCGGCCTCAGTACGTCAAAGGTTGCAGGTGCAATTCGCTCTTCGATTAACGGGATCGAGGTTGGCAAGTACCGCGAAAACGAAGACGAATACGACATTGTCGCCAGGTTGTCTGAGATTAATCGGGCCGACCTCGAAAGCCTGCAGCAGCTGACGATCATGGAAGAAGGCACTCAAATTCCCATCATGTCAGTTGCAGATTTTGAAGTCACCGGCGGGCTTGGATCGATCACCAGATTGGACCTGCAGCGCGTCGCTACGGTCACCGGCGACGTGACAGCTGGCTCAAATACTCAGGCTGTACTTACACAGGTGAAAGCGCACCTCGCCCAATACGAAGCAGATATACCAGGTGGGTACAATCTGAGCTATACCGGTGAAAGCGAAGACCAGGCTGAGGCGTTTGGATTTCTCGCTCGTGCACTTCTGATCGGCGTTGCGCTAATCTTTATGATTATGGTCGCGCAGTTCAATCGGGTCTCGTTTCCGTTTATCATCATGGTTGCGGTTGGCCTGAGCCTCGTCGGCGTTCTACTCGGGCTGCTCCTAACGCGAACGGCATTTGGCCTGATGACTTTTATCGGGGTTATCAGCCTCGCTGGTATTGTCGTCAACAATAACATTGTGCTTATCGACTACATAATGCAACTCCGCGGTCGAGGAATGGAGAAGACCGCTGCGATCATCGAAGGTGGTGCGACCCGGCTTCGACCCGTTCTTCTGACGGCCATTACAACGGTGATCGGACTGATTCCGTTGACGCTCGGCTTCGGGATCGATTTTGTCGGCTTGGTTACCGAGTTCAGGCCGGGCTTCCAGTTCGGATCTGAAAACACGCAATTCTGGGGGCCGATGGGGACTGCGATCATCACAGGCCTTACCTTTGCAACGTTTCTGACACTCATTATTGTGCCAGTGATGTATTCGGTCTTTGACTCATTGTCACTGCGACTTTCGGAAGCAATAAAACCATCTGGAGCCCGCAGTCGCGAGGCGTCGAACACGGTCGCTCTCGAAGGCAACGGGCACTCAACGGATGCAGTCGAAATCGGCGAGGTCGCCGGCCGAGGCGTCGACGCTTAGTAACTCCTACTCCCTTTCTCCTGCCAGATGAAGGACATTGCTGACTATCCTGATGCGCATCTTCGAATGTTCGCCAGGACTTCTCCACCGGATCCGAAAACGATCCGCACTGTACATTTCGTCGGCATCTGCGGCACCGGAATGGGATCCCTCGCGGGACTGATGCAAGAAGCCGGATACGCAGTCCGAGGATCGGATGCTGCGGTATATCCGCCGATGAGCACGCGACTACGGGAGATGGGGATCGAGCTAATCGAGGGGTTTGCAGCAGTAAACCTGGATCCGCAACCGGACCTCGTCGTCGTCGGCAACGCCTGCTCACCAACACATGTTGAAGCAACCCTGGCCCGCGATCGGGAACTCACGCAGCTATCGTTTCCAGAGACGCTGGCGCACTTCTTTCTGAAGTCGAAGCGATCGCTCGTAGTCGCTGGTACACATGGCAAGACGACGACGACTGGAATGCTTGCCCACATTCTCGTTTCAAGTGGTGCAGACCCTGGGTTTCTGGTGGGCGGCGTAATGCAAAACGGCAACATCAGCTACCGACTTGGCCTCGGAAAACACTTCGTAGTTGAAGGTGATGAGTACGACAGCGCATACTTCGACAAGCAGCCGAAGTTTATGCACTACACTCCCGTCGCCGCCATTGTCACGTCGCTGGAGTTTGATCATGCAGACATTTATGAGAACGACGACGACTACCGTGAGGCATTTGAACAATTTGCCGCGTCGGTTAATCCAGATGGAGTGCTAGTCCTGAATGCGGACCTGCCTGAGGTAATGCATCTCAAGTCTCACACGTCAGCCCGTGTGATTACGTACAGCATCGAAGAGGCAAATGTCCCGAGTAATATCGTAACGTCGGCGGCTGAACCAGGCGACATAGAAAGCACTTCGAATCCTGTGGCTCATGGAACGCTGGTACCGGATGTCGTGGCCGAACAAATCACCAACGTGGATGGCGGACTCCAGTTTGTACTCGTTGCTGATACGACTATCCGAAACCGCAGTTGGTCAGATGGTGACCCCGATGTCACACCGGAATCAGGCTCAACAATAAGGCAGCCAGTTTTTCTCCCGATGAGCGGAAAACACAATCTTGCAAACGCGCTGGCCGCGAGTGCAGTTGCACTGTACGAAGGCGTTCATCCGCAGGAGATCGCGGATGCCTTTGCAACGTTTGGCGGGCTGAAACGCCGGCAGGAAGTTGTTGCCGAACTGAACGGCGTGACCATCATCGATGACTTTGCACATCACCCAACAGCCGTTCGCGAAACGATCAACGCAATACGAGACCGATGGCCGGGCCGCCGCATCGTCGCTGTATTTGAGCCCCGCTCCAATTCAAGTCGTCGCAAGGTTTTCGAGTCGACCTATATCGATTCATTCCTTCAGGCAGATGTTGCCTTTATAAGCTCGCCACCGTTCCGCCATAACGACGATAAGACCAATTTTATGGACGTCGGGATTGTCACCGCAAAACTGATGGCATCTGGAGTTGACGCTCGCACAATGCCAGATCACGACGCGCTGAAACAGGCACTGAGAGAAACTGTGCGTCCCGGGGACGTTGTCTTGATCATGAGCAATGGCGGCTTTGGCGGCATCCACGGCTGGCTGGCCGAGCAGTTGCAAACTATGGCAAGCAACTGATCGAGCGTGGATACGCCACAGGCAACTCGTGCCTTGCACTGAGCACCCAGTGCCTTTACCGTGGTGGCGAGCGCAAAACGAGCCACCACTCCTAGCGCCTAGCGCGAAACTAGCCATTTCAGCTAGCTCCTAGCCCGTGTGCCGTGCACCACCCCGTGTGCCCGCCCGTGTGCCGTGCGTCATCTGCCGGGCCCAAAACTAGCGTTGAGCCCCTTGCGCAAGACTTGTGCCTCAGGCATTACACCTTTGTGCCGGTGCTCACGCACCCGATCTTATTCTCTTATTCTCTCACGCTCTCACGCTCTCACGCCGTAAGCCTTACCGTCCCAGTTTGCCCACCATGATTTAAACAGGCTGTACTGCTGATCGACAAAGCTTCGTTGACTAACGGTCAGGGCATCGGATTCGTTGAAATGCACGGCATATTCAGATTCGCCATTCAGCACCAGCAGGTATTTGTAGTACAAGACGAGGTCCGGTCCCTCGTCAAACGTTGACAAAACCATCAGCGCTGATTCCAGCTCCCGCGCGAGCCTCCGCGCTTGAACATCTCCTTTCTGTGCGAGCGTACACAGCGCCAGCATATGGAGCACTTGTTTGGGAAGAGCGTTTCCAATTCCCGTAATTGCGCCGGTGGCACCGCAGTTTACATAGCCGTGAAACACCTGGGTATCCACCCCAACCATCAGCGTCAATGCGTCGTCAGCATTCGTGATGTGTTCAGCGGCATAACTCAACGCCGGGCCGCCGCCAAATTCTTTGAACCCAACAAGGTTCGGGAATTCCTTGCGCAAGTCGAAAAACAGATCCGCCTTGGTTTCGAAACCGTAGTACGGACTGTTGTAAATCACAGCCGGAGTTTCGGGTGCGGCCCCAAGGATCGCCGCAAAGTGTTGCCGCTGTGCCGCTGGCGAAGTCCCACGGGACATCACACGAGGAATTACCATCAATCCCTTTGCACCAACTGAGGCTGCATGAGCCGAGTGAGAGACGGCCAAGCGTGTGTTCATTGCACCGGTACCGACGATCGTAGGAATGCCAGCTTTGCAGAGCTGCCCAACACCGTCCATCCGCTGAGCATCAGTCAGCAGCGGCCAATCACCCATTGAGCCACAATAGACCATGCCGGTCATGCCCGCGTCCATCAATTCACGACCCTTTTTGACAAGCGCGGGGAAGTTTGGGGAGCGATCCGAATTACAAGGTGTCATTAGCGCGGGAACGCACCCGCTGAAGATTGACGTGTCCATGTTCTTTCTACTAACTGTTTTGGTTTCGAAACCTGTACATACAACTATTCCGTCCCGGGCGCCGCGCCCTCAAGGGTGGCATTGCTACGTGCTGCTGCGTGCGTCGCCGTTGATCTTGGACCGGCACATCGGTGACAACCGTTAATGGATTCACCCCCAGCGTCA
>CBDTVC010000323.1:0-4562 GCA_965363925.1 uncultured bacterium
TCAACAGGGCGTAGTATTGCCGGTGCCAGAAGGCCGGAAAGAATCAGAATACCGGAGATAGCCGCCAGATAGTTCGTGGCCGGGCGGTCGCGCCAAAGCAGGATCGCGGCAAATACGCCAAAAACGGCACCAACGGTAATCCCGAACTTGCGCAGCTCCTTCGTTGATTTTCTATCGACTCCTGTCATGCTCTGATGCTGGTGCGGTGATGGTGTGATTCTAGCGTTCAACCTCTAGGAAATTAGTCCAGTCCGAATGCTGTTGGCCGTGCTGTTCGTTGGGCCGAGACCGGCTGATCGGGCTTCAACAAAAGGATGTCCTCCATGACAAGTGCGTCCATTTCCGTTTCGATAAAACAAGCGTACGCTTCTTCTGGCCTGCAGACGATCGGTTCGCCGCGAACGTTAAACGACGTGTTGATTAGCACCGGGCAGCCTGTGAGCCGATGGAATGACTCCAGGATTGCTCGAAACGTCGGGTTGAATTTCCCGTCAACGGTCTGAACGCGCGCAGAATAATCCACGTGAGTGATGGCCGGCAGTTTGCTTCGCACAGTGGCTCTCTTCTCGAAGCCCGTCAAGTCTTCATCACTCGTCGATAAACGATATTCGGGTCGAATGGGAGCCACCAGCAACATGTAAGGAGACTCTGTCTCGAGTTCAAAAACGGACTCGGCGTGCTCGGCCAGAACTGCCGGTGCAAATGGTCTAAACGATTCGCGGAATTTGATCTTCAGATTCATTACGGACTGCATCTCCGGCCGCCGCGGGTCGCCAATTATACTGCGCCCGCCGAGTGCCCGAGGGCCAAACTCCATCCGTCCTGAAAATAGTCCGACAACGTTACCCTGGTCAATTAGTAAAGCAACTTCATCAGCCAATTTGTCTTTGGAAGAGAAGTGCGTATACGGCAGGTTGCGCGAATCCAGCCATGTTCGGATTTCTGTAGAGCTGTAGCTTGGGCCAAGGTAGGACCCCTTCTGCGAGTCCACGCCCGCCGGTTCTCTTCGAGGAACACCACGAGCCTCGTGTGTCGCAAACAAGGCGGCACCAAGTGCACCGCCTGCGTCACCGGCGGCTGGCTGAATCCAGATGTTATCGAACACTCCTGCACGCTGCAACAAGCCGTTTGCCACACAATTCAATGCAACGCCGCCAGCAAGACACAGATTCTTGCTTCCGGTCTCCTTACGGATGTGCCTTCCCATCCGCAAAACAATTTCTTCGGTAACCGCCTGAACCGACGCGGCGAGATCCATTTCACGTTCTGAAATTTCTGCCTCGGGCTTGCGCGCAGCTCCGCCAAATAAATTGTCAAAGCGGTCATTCGTCATCTTCAATCCCGCGCAATAGTCAAAGTATTGCATGTCGAGTTTGAAGGAACCGTCCGCTTTTAGATCAACTAGTTCATCAAGAATTAAATCCTTGTAACGAGGCACTCCATACGGCGCAAGCCCCATCAATTTGTATTCACCCGAATTAACTCTGAACCCCGTGTAAAAGGTAAACGCCGAATACAGTAAGCCCAGGCTGTGGGGAAACTTCAGTTCATGCGACAATTCAATCTTGCTGTCACTTCCAATTCCCCACGAACAAGTCGACCATTCGCCGACGCCATCGATTGTAAGAATGGCTGCAGAATCGTACGGTGACGGGAAAAAGGCAGACGCTGCATGGGACTGATGATGCTCCGGATAGTACATCACGCCAGTGTATTCCAGCGACCTCCGAAGCGTGTCGTCCATCCACAACTTCTCCTTCAGCCAAAGTGGCATCGCCTTCATGAAACTCTTTATTCCCCGCGGTGCAAATGCAAGATAGGTTTCAAGAAGTCGCTCAAACTTGAGCCATGGCTTGTCGTAGAATGCAACGCCAGACAATTCAGATGGACGAATGCCTCCTTCCTGCAGGCAGTAGTTGATGGCCTGCTCAGGAAATCGATGATCGTGCTTTATCCTCGAAAATCTCTCTTCCTGGGCGGCCGCAACGATTTCACCATCACGGACGAGGCAAGCCGCGGAGTCATGATAAAAGGCAGATATTCCAAGGATAGTCTCAGGCATCACACTTGATTAAGAGCTCGCTCAAACATAAACACGCGTCCCGTTAGAGTGGCTCCACAGCGCGCGCGCCATACGGGGCGTCGTGTAGCACCATCCAAACTCACCTGCTTGAGTTACGGTAATAACTCCGCCAGTGGCACCGCGGCCCGAGGGACTACGCACGGTTGAAAACATTTCTTGTAGCCGTCTACATAGCACGCTCCCCAATGTCGCTTGGTCATCACCCATTCTATCAACGACCCGACTGCAAAGGTTTACGGTGGCGATCGCCTCCCCCCAACCGGTGGCACTCGAGCCGGCAATCCTGTTTGCATAAAAACCGGAACCCGGAAGAGGTGTGTCGCCGACTCGCCCCGGCGGACTGAGCGGCGTTCCGCCAGTTGACGTCCCAGCGACGACGAAGCCGTCAGGCTCTCGAACAACGCAACCAACTGTACCGCGCGGTGCCGAGTCGTCTTTGAAGTTCTCACTTGTGTGGTACGAACTAATCTTCTTCAGCGCCTGATAACGTTCAAGCTCCCGTTTACAAATGTGGTATTCAGGATCAACCATTTCGCAACCCATTCTGAATGCCAATTCCTCTGCATCTGCACCAACCGCAAAGCGGACAATTCCCTTCCCGGCTTCGAGAATGACCCGCGAGGCACGAATCGGATTTTTGATCCGCCTGACCGCTCCAACCGACCCGAAGGCCAAGTCGCTTCCGCGCATAATACCAGCGTCCAGAACGGCCGTTTGGTCTTCGCGCAAGACGGAGCCGCGGCCAGCGTCGAATTCGCCAGAATCCTCCATCGTCGCAATCACTTCAACGACGACATCTTCCGAAGACCTTTCCTGAGACAAGAGTTCGATCCCGCATGCAAGCGCTTCTTCAAGTCCGTGGCGGTATGCTCCCAACTCGCCGTCCGGTATATCCCAAGCCCCACCGTGAAGCAGGAGGATTGGACCTGTTGTTTCGGAAAACACAGCGCTATTCAGCGATAGTTCATCACTAGCCAATGATCGCATACCGAACACAGGAAGGAATTGTGATGACTTTTGACTGTAACATCAACTTGTGTGAGACGTCAGTACAAAAATGAAATGATCCGGAAAGGCAACTCGCGCGAGTATTTCGAGTCCACCGGACTATATGCATCATCTACGCTAATTGACGAGTTTGCAAACGGGGTTGCTTTGTAACCTCACAGCGACGCCCTCGTAGTGCCACCCTTACTCCGCCGAAACCAGAACGATCAACTGTATGCGACGTAGCAACCTCGCCGCGCTTTTAGGGCTTCTCTGCTTATTCTCCCCCGTCCTGTCTGGTTGCGGCGGAGAGGCTCAGTCCAAAGATACCGAACCTGAGGCTATTGTTCCTGCCGTTCCAGTCGAGGCCGCCGAAGCTGTTCGAGGTGAAATCTCGGCCTTTTTCTCCGGGACCGCGTCGCTTGAAGCAGAAGAAGAAGCAGTTGTGGTCGCAAAAGAGGGCGGGATTATAACGTCGATTCTCACCGAAGAAGGCAGGTACGTTCGCAAAGGACAACCCCTTGTCAAGCTCGATGCCGAAAGGGCTTTGCTCGACATGCAAAGAGCAGAGGTTGCGTACCTCAAAGCCAATCGTGAGTTTAAGCGCAAGGCCGAGATGCATTCCAAAAAGATTGTCAGTACAGAGGAATACGAACAATCTCGGAGCGAACTCGACACCCAGAAGGCCACATTTGATCTCGCGAAACTTGCGGTCAGCAATGCGACGATTGTAGCGCCGATCTCGGGTATCGTCTCAGAGCGCATGGTAAAGGTCGGCAACATGGTCCAAACAAGTTCACCAGTACTTCGGATTACCGACTTCTCTCCCCTGCTGGCAGTAATGCACGTCCCGGAGCGAGAACTCAACAAAATTCAGATCGGTCAAAAAGCGACGGTCAAAGTAGACGCACTCGCTTCAAGTCGCTTCGAAGGAATTGTTGAACGGATCAGCCCGATTGTGGACCGCGCCACCGGAACGTTCAAGGTCACTATCGAGGTTGCGGATAAGTCGAGTTTACTGAAGCCTGGCATGTTCGGCCGTGTGACGATCCTTTACGATACACACGAGGACTCGATTCTAATTCCCAAATCTGCTGTCATGTTTAATGGTAACGACACAACGGTTTTTGTCGTTGCTGATACCATTGCCATTCGCAGACCCGTATCGATTGGGATGGCGGATGACCAGTCTACGGAGATTGTGGCAGGCCTGGCAGTTGGTGACAACGTGATCACGATCGGCCAGAACAATTTGCGCGACAGTTCCCGCGTGGAGATCATTCAGTAAAGACAATCGAGTTGAACGAATGAAACTGATTGATCTCGCCACACGACGACGTGTGTCGATTGCGATGTTTACTGTTGCCGTCATCGTATTCGGCATGGTATCGCTTTCTCAGCTAAAGCTGAATCTGCTGCCAGACCTCTCGTACCCGACACTTACGATCCGCACCGAATACGTTGGCGCAGCTCCGAGCGAAATTGAGAACCT
>CBDTVC010000324.1:0-4558 GCA_965363925.1 uncultured bacterium
AACGACGCCTTGCAACGCGCCATCGACGACGGCCCGTTTGATGTTTGGATCACCGGAGGATCGGTGATCGATGGTACGGGATCTGATGCGGTTCGTGCGGATATTCTGATTCGTGCAGACAGTGTTGCGTACGTGGGTCCGATTGATCGGGATGATATTCTAGCGCAGGAACAGCTTGATGCTACTGGAAAAATAGTATCTCCAGGATTCATCGACACCCATGCTCATGGCAGTCCAGAGCGCACACCGGGCTTCGAGAATTTCCTCGCAATGGGCGTGACGACGATAAGCCTCGGCCAGGATGGCGGCGGTCCCGCTCGGGCAGATCTTGAAGTGTTTTTTGATTCCCTGAATGCGTCTGGTTTGGGGACCAATGTCATTTACTTCGCTGGTCACGGTACACTCCGGATGATGAGTGGAATCCGTTACGACGAAAATCCGTCGGCTGATCAGATCAGCAGTATCGTACGGCTGCTTGATCAGCAGCTTGATGCGGGTCTATTCGGAATGACGACAGGCCTTGAATACACGCCTGGAATCTACGCAGGTGATGCAGAGTTAGTTGAGTTGGCGAAGGCAGTGGGTGCGCGTAACGGACTGATCATGAGCCACATGCGCAACGAGGACGATGACGAAGTGGAGCGTTCGATGCGTGAGCTGCTACGCCAAGGTGCTTTTGCGCCGGTACAGGTTTCACACATGAAGTCCGTTTACGGAAAAGGAGCAGGTCGCGCAGAAGAATTGTTGGCCGTTCTTGACAGTTCGCGCGCAGGAGGCCGGGCGGTAACAGCAGACATGTATCCGTACCTGGCGAGCTACACGGGTATTGGAATTGTGTTTCCGACTTGGGCGAAGCCGCCGAACGATTACCCGACGGTTCGACGAACGCGCCGCGCCGAGCTCGCAGAGTATTTGCGAAACCGGGTTAACCTTCGCAATGGCCCCGAAGCCACGTTGCTTGGTACCGGAGAATACGAGGGTAAGACGCTTGCGGATTTGCAGGCCGAGATGGGCAAGCCATTTGAGGATATTCTCATAGACGACATTGGCCCCGGCGGCGCTTCGGGTGCGTATTTCGTTATGAACGAGGCGCTACAGGAGCGGATCGCCCAGGATCCGTACGTAATGTTTTGTTCAGACGGCAGCCCGACCGGGTTTCATCCGCGTGGCCATGGAACGTTTGCGAAGATCATCGAGACATATGTGCGTGAAAAGAATCTCTTTTCGCTCGAGGAGGCAATCCGGAAAATGACGAGTTTTCCGGCCCGAACCATCGGGCTCGATCGGCGCGGCGAGCTACGCCCTGGGTTTATTGCCGATATCTTGATCTTTGACCCAGCGTTGGTGCACGCAACGGCGACCTACGCCAATCCGCATCAACTGGCCACGGGTTTTGATCGTGTCATGATTGGCGGCGTTACGGCTTTTGCGGATGGAGAGGCTTCGTTCGTTCGGCATGGGAACGTGTTGCGGAAGGTCGCGCACTGACCTGTAGTCGGCATCACATAGCCCTGTCGTTACTCGCGTCATTCATGCCGCTGCTGGGACAAGGCTGCTCGCCCGTAATCAGTGGATTCCAAACCGCACGAATAGTGCCAGAGGGGGAGTCGGAGATCATGCCGATCTACGCGGCCACCTATAGCCGGCGACCGGGATACAGGTCGCCGGAAACCTTGTTTGCTTATCATGCAATCGGTGTACGAACATCAGGTCGACTCTCCGCTCGTCGAGAATTTCAGATAGGCTATGCACGTCTTATTGTACCGCGTGGGCAAGGCGATGCACCAGGCGCCAATGTTGCAATGTTTGGCATCAAGCGGAGTTTGGCTGAGGATTTTGCCGCACTAGTGCTTCCGGCTGGTGTGTGGTTTAACAGCTATGGAATTGGGGTCAGCCTTCAGCCGGCGATTGTTTTGACCGTACCCGTGACGGACCATGTCGACATTAATCCTGCTCTGTCAGCGATCATAAGTCCGATTGGCCTGGTCAACGTCGACGTGAATTTCGCTGTCGGGGCGGCACTCAGTGACAAGTCTCGTCGATTTGTTCTCAGACCAGAGGTTGGTCTACTTGTGAGCCCGAGCGATCGCGGCGTACAATTTACTGCCGGCGTCGGTTTGACCGTGCGCCGGTCGACAAGGCCGAGGAAGCAACCTTAGGTACGTGGCCGCGGGATGGCTAAGACCGCGCAAGCAAAAAGTGGTCGTGGCCACTCAGTCGCTACCCAGCGGACGCCATTCCAATTCAGGCAATACCTCAGGCATTGGCGAATCCGGCATTCGCCCCATTTTGAACAAGGCCATCTCTTTGAGAATATCCAGGATGACGGCGGGCCGGGCGAGGGTGGACGTTCCGTGGATCCGAGGTGTGTAAACAACTCCGATCTCACTGGTCCTGAAGCCAGCAGCTTTGGCACGAGCCTGGAGTTCAACATCCACAAACGAACCGGTACTTCTCAATTTGGTGCGGTCCAACACTTCACGCTTGAACAGCTTGAGTGCAAAGTTTACGTCTGTTACATCAAGCCCGAATGTGCGGCGGATCAGCATGTTGTATCCGCGGGAATAGAGTAGTCGCTTGAGTCCCTCGTCGGATCGATTTGTTCTGAATCCACAAACGAGGTCGACGTCGTCTTCGATCATCTTGTGGTATGCCCGGACCAATGCTTCCATATCAAACGGAAGATCCGAGTCACAATATGCTATCAGCTTCCCGCGTGCAGCGGCAAATCCCACGCGCAAGGCGCCGCCCAGACCACTGTTGGTCTTGAGATGCAGAACGCGCATCCGCCCTCTATGTGCAGTGGCAAGTTGCTCCGCGATCGATCCCGTGGAATCGGTAGATGCATCGTTGACAACGACAATCTCCCAATCCTTCGAAATGAGCAGCAGGTTGGCGATACCTTGAGATACAGCTTCGCCGATATTCTCCTCTTCGTTGAAAGCGGGGAGTACCAGGGAAACGTAGGGTATTTCGGTCTCGCCTTGTTGCAATCGGGTTTGCTCTGCTCAGACGAGACGGATTAGGCAGGAACGCTTACGTTTACCGGAGTAAGCCAGCCATAGGGATCGTTTCCACCTTCGACGATATCGAAGAAAGCGGCTTGTATCGCCGTCGTGATCGGTCCGCGTGTGCCGGAACCAACAACATACTTGTCGACGGAGCGAATTGGCGTTACCTCAGCGGCGGTACCAGTGAAGAACAATTCGTCCGCAATGTAGAGGGCTTCCCGAGGAATAGCGGTTTGTTCAATTTCGTATCCGAGATCTGCTGCAATTCGGAAGATTGAATCGCGCGTGATCCCAGGCAAAATGGAGAACGCAGCCGGTGCTGTTAGAATTTTTCCATCGCGTATTACGAATAAGTTTTCGCCGCTTCCTTCAGCGACGTAACCTTCGCGGTTTAACATGATTCCTTCCATGTAACCGTTGAGGACCGCATCCATCTTGACCAACGAAGCGTTTAGGTAATTGCCTCCAGCTTTGGCAAGAGACGGAAACGTATTGGGTGCCATCCGCGACCAGGATGCCACATGGACGTCGACTCCGCTTTCCATTGCTTCCTCACCAAGGTACTTGCCCCAGTTGAGCACGGCGATAAACGCATCGACCTTGTTCTTTAGCGGATTTACGCCGAGCCCACCTACTCCGCGGTAGATCACCGGACGGATATAGCACGACTGCATTCCGCTTGCCTCGATGGTCTCGATTACAGCCGCCTCCATTTGCTCCTGCGAATATTCAGAAGCCATCCGATAAATCTTTGCTGATTCCTCGAGTCGCCGCATGTGTTCCGGGAGCCGAAAAACGGCCGGTCCACTCTTCTTGGTGTTGTAGCAACGAATTCCTTCAAAAACCGACGATCCGTAATGGATAACGTGCGAGAGGACACTGATGTTTGCTTCGGCGTGGGGAACCAGTTTGCCGTTGAACCAGATATCGTGTTGCATTGGGCGTTCGTTGTTGAGAAAATTGCGAAAGGCGAATACTAGGCGATGCGAGTGGTACCGCTTTACGGGGCAGTTTGTTCTCATACATCTACCGGAACCGTCATGGAAAACGAACGGTGGATGTACAAGAGTATTATCGGGTCACACAGCAATTCAAGTGCGTTTTTGTAGTACAAATCTGTTTACAAACGCGCGGGCGCTTCTTTGCAGTGACGACTGTCTGACGCTTGTTTAGCTTGTAGCAGAGGGGTAGCGGGTGCTACCCCCGGGGAGAATTTGCTCATACGGAGCCTTGATCACCGCTTACAAAGCGAGCCTGCCAAAACGGATCACCGATTTCCTTGAGCGTCAAAATCGACTAAAACCACTTGGATACGCTAAACCGCGCAATTGTCCACAAAATTTTGCCCGATGCTTTGACCGTACCCGAAACCGTACCCGTTATCTTTGACACACCAATTCGACGGCGATAGCTGACCGGCACCTCGACGATCCGGAGGCCGTTCTGAGCTGCCTTGATCTGCATCTCAATCGTCCAACCGAAAGTCTTGTCCGTCATCACCAATTCGTCCAGGGCCTTCATCGTGATCGCCCGGAACGGTCCAAGAT
>CBDTVC010000325.1:0-4557 GCA_965363925.1 uncultured bacterium
GCCAGGATCAGGCCAGAAAAACCGCGCGACAAGGAGCTGACGTTTCTGGCTAAACTTCGCGTCGTGCCAATCCTTGCCAGCGTGATCCGATTAGCCATAGGCCTGTCAAAAACTCTATAGCGGAATAGTCCAGCCACCCTGGCTTCGATCGTGCGTCCCTGCTATTGATACCCTGCTAGCGAACTCCAACGGTTCTGCTCCTTGCACTTTCGCGGCCGTCGTTTATTACCCGCGTGACATAGTACGCGCTGGTGGACGCTCCGCCGGCGTCCAAATACGTTGAGATGGTCACGGCTTCGCCAACGAGCTGAAATGCACCAGTGTCCGAAGACCGGTATATCCGAAATCGATCTGCCGTGTTCTCCGGCCCCGGACTCCAGGTAATCGCAACCCCTCGATCCGCAAGTACCGCGGCGACGTTTCGTACGGAACGCGGAAGTCCCGCCTCGCGCACCGCAACCGTATCGACGCTCGCGGGGCTTTCATTCCCGAGAGAGTCGATCGCCACCAACGCGTAGACATACGTATCGCCTCTCAATACGTCGCGGTCGGTATAGGCCGAAACGGTTCGTTCGAATCGAAACTCAGCGGTGCTGTCGGCGACAGTATGGGCCTTTTCGCTAAGCACCCGTCGTTCAAGATTGTAGCGGATGACGTCCCGCGATGACGAAGGATTCCAGGAAATTGTCACGCCCGCATCCTGAAACCGAGCCTGAAGGACAGGCGCCTCAGGTGCGATGTTATCCGGAATCTGAATCGTCACCAATACCGTGTCACTAACGTTGGCAGAGCTGTCGGCTGCCAGGACCCCAAATTGGTAAAAGGCTCCAACCTCAAACCCCAGGCCCGTTGGGCCGTCGTCAACAAAAATCGGCTCGGATACCCTCATCGAATTCGCGTGTGCAAACGGCTGTTTCCGATCGTGCGTAACGTTCCGACGAAGGATGACATACGTATTTAGATCCGCTGCAGAGACGCTGCTCCACTCAAGCCTTATGCGTTGACCACCGTCATCAATTGCCCCGGTGACTGTGGCCTCCAAATCTCCAGGAGTGGGAGGTGGTTCAAAATCGTGCACAAGTACTGATCGTGTTATCGTCCTCTTGCTCGCGTTTGTGGCGGCATCTACGGCGCCGACTTGATAATGGTAAACGTTGCCCGGCTCCACAGTTTCATCTGTATAGGTACGGACGTCCGGATTCGTCGAGGCGACCATCTCATATTCGCCTCGAACATCAGCGCTTCGATATACCTCAAATGTCTGAATCACTTCAGCGTCGTACGTCCAACTCACCTGAACACTGCGCGAAGTTAGTTCAGTTGCTTCGAGTTGGCTTACGGCCGGCGGTGGAATATCGTCAACAACCTCCACGGTTGTTTCCTCGCTGACGCCACTCTGATTTCCGGCGAAGTCTGAAGCGGATATCCGGAACGAACGCTGCCCATTGACATCACCTGCTTCAATTGTTGTACTGTAGCTATTCATTCCTACCTGCCTGAGTGTCCGGCCGCCTGACACAATCGAGTACCCTCGTTCAGCTTCTTCCAAGACATAGAAGGACGTGACCGGATCACCGGACTCAGGCGTACCGGGCGGGTATTCCCAGTACAACGTTATCAACCTGTCCGCATAAGATGATCGAACATCATCGGGTACCGGAAGGGTGCGCGGCTCGACACTGATCGTTGTACTCCGATCTGTGGGCTGGTCGAGACCATCAACAACGACAACGCGGTACGTCGCATTCGATATCGTTGCACCCATTGTGGTTGCAGATGAATCGACCCACAACCGCCCAAGTGCGCGTGCAATATTTGGATCAACGATGGCGTGGAGGACACCGACGGTACGATCGATCCGTAAGCGCAGGTAAACTTCGTTTGGCGACTCGACGTCCAGGGACTTCATCATCCGCTCCGGGTCTTGTCGGGAGATGTCGAAGAACGCCGCAGCGTCAATTGCTGGCCGTACCGGTTCTTGCGTTAATAGAACCTCGTTGCCAGCGTCAACCCGGAACACGTTAAAACCTTCTGACATGCCGATGACGCCGCTAAAAAAGATAGCATTTGGCCGGGCCGGACCTCCCGTCACGTAAGCTTCTTGTGCCGCAGCCGTCGAATTGAGGCCCAGTGAGAGTAGAAGAAGAAAAAAGATTCGCATCAAGAGAATTACGTTTGTGGCCGGCAGCGCCACGCGTGGTGACCATAGTCATGGCCTAATGGGCCCGCTCAAGATCATTTTGATCCCGGTCGTTCTTTTGTGTTTGCACGAAAATCGGCCGAACTGTGTCACGAAATTGTCGCCAGCGGCGACTTTGAGACAATCGTCCATCTCGTGACACAGTTTGACCAACAACACTGCATAACCAAATGAACAAGCATTCCGTCGCTTCAAAGTCTGGTGTCCATTACTCGATTCCTGAAATACCTGCTCCTTGTGGCCCTGCTACCCGCTTCTGCCGTGGTAGTCCAGGCTCAATCCCCCCTGAGTCTTTCGGGATCCGCCGGCGTGACCGCCAAAGGGTACTCTGTGAACGGGATCGAAAACCGTCGCGCTCCTGCTGCCCTCGACGCATTTGCGCGACTATCCTTCAATCTGGCGGGCCTCACCAGCGGAGTGAACCTTTCGTACTCGACCGATGAATCGGGCGTTCGGCAATCCATCAACAAGTTCGCCTTCCGGACCTCATGGGATAGCGGAACGCTTTCAATTGGCGACGTGTCGACAAACTACTCCGCCTACAGCATGCAAGGAGTTACGACCCGCGGGGGCAGTATTGAGCAATCAATCGGTTCATTCTTTTTCGCAGCGGGCGGAGGCAGGTCCAGGCGCGCCATCAACGTTTCGCGCCTGGAAAGCTTTCGTGGCTCTTCGTTTAGCCGCTACCTGTTTGGTTCGCGATTTGGTGTTGGAACACCGGACGGCTCACACCTTCATCTGATTGCTGTCTACGCCAAAGACAAAGCAGATTCAATCGACGAACCCGGCGAGTTGCGCCCGGCTGCCAACGTCTCGGCGACTCCTTCCATGGCGCTGACGCTTTTTGACGGTGTTGTGTCTGTCCGTGCTCAGGTAACTGGCTCGGTTTTTACACCCGATCACACGAACACGCTAACGACGAATCGTTCTATTCCGTCGTTTGCTCGTCCGTTTGTAACTGAAGGGTCGCGCCTCGACTATGCTGGCAACGCCGAGCTTGCCATCCAGCGTCCGGACTACGGAGTGGTGACAACGTTCACCAGAATCCAGCCGGGATTTTCATCATTGAGTCTATCACAGATCCGCAGTGACGAGCAAACCATCCGGATCGCACCGCGAGCACGCCTTCTGAATGGGCGGGTCGCGATATCAGGAAGCGTCGCGCGCTCCGAAAACAACTTATATAGCAACCTGTTGAGTACGCTAACTCGCGATCAGGCAGATGGAGCCCTGCAGGTTCAAGTCAGTCAAGGATTTTCGGTCGCAGTTGCTGCCAATCTACTTCGCAATGTGGCTGCGCCGGTCGGATCAAGCGCTGCGTTAGATCCGCAATCTGCACTGCAGCAAAAGCAGGTTGGCCGAACGTTGATGATCTCGCCGACGTGGATGTTCCAAGCCGCCAGCGGGATCACCCACACCGCTACCGTCTCGGGTTCTCAACAGACCTTCGACGACAAAAGCGACGCCGTGTTGAGTGGTCAGCGAGAAGGATTCGAATCGACGAACACTTCGGTTCTCGTTGTCTACGCGGTACGGTTGCCATCATCGATTTCGCTGACGCTTACGGGTAATATCGTTTCTAGCCAAGCGTCTTCATCCGACGCAGACATCCGATCCGCATCTCTTTCGATCGGAGTTCGCCCGCTGGCAAATCTCAATACGACGCTGACAGCCGGTTGGTCGGGTAGCACCTTAACGTTTGTCACGGCTTCCGAGTTAGTTGAACGAACCGGAACCCAATACACAGCGGGTTTGACGGCCTCGTACACCGTCACGCGATCAGCAAACGTGAGATTTCAGGTTAGGGGTGTAGCGAACCGCTCAAACCAGGACTTCGGAGATTTTGACGAGGTGCAGTCCTCTCTTTCGTTCACCCAACGATTCTAGAACGCAAACAACTTGATGACTCGAGTCGCCGCATACCTCCGCATCGTATCCGTCTTGGTGATGCTTGTTTGTGCCAGTATAACGACCAACGCTTTTGGTCAATCTGGTACCACTCAAATATCGATCCTGGGCGTTCCGCCTATCCTGCCTTCACCTATCGTTGAGGACCTTTTCGACGACTACAATCAAGGTAGGTACCTGTTTAACATTGTCTACTCAAGTCCGTCGACCCGGCCAACGCCATTCCGGCTCCGGGCTAAACTGACGCACAATGGCAGAAGCGTTGCAGAAATTCTGTCGCGACCGATCGACCTGACACCCGGCGTGTACTCGTTTTCGCGATTAAGTGAAGGGCCCGGCTTTTTCTTCGAAGAAACCGGTGGAGACGTGCTTGATCTGTTAATCGATGGTCTCGAATCCGGCATAAGCGAAACCCACGCGCTGCCAGAAGGCCAGTATCAATTTGAAGC
>CBDTVC010000326.1:0-4545 GCA_965363925.1 uncultured bacterium
ATCTTTGACTCGTCAGCCGGTTCGTGGAAGACGGTCGCAACATGCGGTTCGATTACGATTGCATCGTCGTATCCGGTCTTAACCAGGATCGCGCGGAGGAATTCAGGTGTTTCGTTTTGACTTCGGATCTGGTTACAACATGTCCGAAGATTGGAATTGCCTAATCAGAGTGAGTCCCAGATCCGCAACAGTAGGGAACCGGCGGTGAGCAGAGCTTCGAGACTGAGGACTCCTGAAGTTCTGAATGATAGAGCCACTAAGCCCACCGCCGATTCCGCTAATCCTAGTTCATCTCACCACGGTCATCTTTGCAACCCGGTGCTCACCGCCAGCTATGAGCCGATACATGTAGACGCCAGAAGCCCAATGTTTAACGTCTACCGCTGCCTCGTGCCAACCGGCTGATTGCGTTTCGATGTCGACCAGGCGCGCGACTTCGCGACCTTGCATGTTGTAGACAACCAGCGACACGCTGCCAGCAAGCGGCAATCCATAGCGGATTATTGAGACGCCGTCGTTAGGGTTCGGATAGGCCGTTGCTAATTCGTAATCCGTCGGACGCCCCGCATCATCGTTGTCATCGTCGAGTCCGACTTGTACCGCAGTAGTCGCATCGGCAATCGTCTTCATCGTTTCAATGTTGCCAGCAGCGTCGTAGGCAACAGAAAAGAAACTGTACGTAGCATCATCGGCGCCGGAGAACAGGTCTTCCGTAGTCGAGGTGCGAAGAATCCACGGCGAAAACTCTCCGCCGTTAACAGCGTAGTAAACATCGTACGAATCAATCCCCGCACCAGCATCACTACCTCCCCATGCGACAACAAAAGTGCTGTCTGGTTGCACGCTCTCAAGACCAGTAATAGAACTATTCGGCGCGGTTAGATCTACCGTATTAATCCAGGCCGGAGTGTCAATTCGTTCATTGAGGTCGAAGTAGATTCCAGCTTGATTCTCGATGACGCTATTGTCGGCAATACCGTCAACCAGGCGAATCGAGAATGACACACTGCCCTCGCCTTCGGGCGATGTCGCGTTTGGCGGCAAAAATCCGTCAAACGGGTTGACAGGTGGTGCGCCTGTGTTTGTATCTAGCGTAATGAAGCGCCACGTCAGAACGCCGGTTTCCAGCTCGAGGTAGGCATCGATAAGAACCTCAAAGGGATCATCCAACGTAACGCGTGTCGTAAAATTCGATCGTCCGCGCGGAACTTCCACCCGACGCGACCCAAACGTGAGGTCGCCCAACTGTAGCGTACTTAGATCAAATACTGTCGTGTCCAACGTGTCACGTACAAGAACCTCCTCTGCCGGTGCTGTGGCCTCAGCCGTGTTCTCGAAACGAATCTTGTAATCAAGTTCTTGATCGGGCGAAATGAAGCGAGCGTCGCCGACGCCTGCCAAACCGATTTTGTCGTTCGGGTCTTTCGAGGCTACTACAACAACTTTGATCTTTCTGCCTACTACGGGTGGACGGCATACAACTATGTCGTTACCCGGTTCAAGAGCTTTTCGATCATTGTACTGTTTGATGGTCTCCGTCCATCCCCTGCCTCTGTCAGATGGTTCGAATAACCGGAAAGCTGCGTTTTCGACATCAGTCTCGGTCGGGCTATACGAAAAGAACTCAGCTTTGGAACCGATAGGGTAGACCCGCCTGGTTTTGATTGGCCCGGCCCAAATGTCAATTGAGTAATACTTGCCATCCGGTGTTTGAACGACATTGAATGTATGAGCATACACCGGTGGATTCAGAGGATCGTACGTATATGGCGCTGCATCTGAAAATGGAGCGACGAAGCCGGATACAAATATTTTGGGCGTATCAAAAAAGTTGTTTTCCCGATTGGTCAAGAACCCCAGTGTCCCAACGTTTCGGATTTTATAACCCTTGGGTAGACCTATATTTTCGACTTCCAAGACCAAACCGTCGGCCGCTTCTACGCACGAATTGTTTCCGCCCTCGGTCAGCTTCTTGGTCCATTCGAATTCTACTTTGCGCTTTATCTGCCTGCCTGCCTCAATCGCCCGTATCATTGCCTCGGCATCTTGTCCATAGAAGTCCTCCGGCGAGGACCATTCGACGGACCCCTGCCCAAATCTCGTATCGCTTAACTCTTCCGTTAGTATTTGCCAATCCCCGTTGATCGGCTGCCAGACGCGCTGGGCGTCTGCTGTGTTCGGTACTAAGCATTGAAGAAATGCGATCAGGAAGAGGACTGTGACATTTTGTAGGGAGTGCATCCGAGTTCCGTGTACGCGCAAAGAATTGCAATTTTTTGATTCTGATAGACTCATCATGCCTCTACTGTAAATATGTCCATGATGCCAAAACATCGTGCGTATTAAGCCCGGTAACTGACAGGCGCAATCTCCGCGTCTCACCGGCAAGAAGCGTAACCTCCGGGAGGTTGATGATCGTCCAACCGTCACTATTCTCGTAGGACGGGAAAAGCTCGTTCCAGCTTTCGAATCCGTCAACGTCATCTACTGGGTCATCTACCAGTTCCCAGCTGTCATCAATTGCTGAACCCGCCAGAGCGACGTAGCCACTCACATCAATATTTCCTCTGTTTCGGAGCAGAATTGTATACGGTACTCGTCTCAATAGCCTGACTGCGGGAGGAGCAAAGACCTGGACAAACACATCTGGATACGTGACTGTCTCGACGCGAAAGCCTTCGTCAGCAACCAGTTCGTCACTTCCGGTCGCAACACGAACTACGCGCTCGCCTGGAGGCTCATCCGCAAACAGAAATGACGAAGTGAGTACAGTCCCAGTCTCATTGACTTCCTGCGCCCGACCGATGATCGGATCGCCGACTCCGGTAAGTGTAACCGTGTTGTCGTTGCTAAGCCCTTCACCGTATATCAGCAGGGTGACAACTCCGCTGGATCCACCGTTTCGAGGCGAAAACCCGAAGAGAGCGGCATCGTTGCTGCCAGGTCCATCAGAAATATTGACCGTGGCTGATCGCGAACCCTCGATTGGACCGCTATAATCCGCTGAAAGAATCACGGTCTCGCTCGACTCGACGTCCGTGTCATTCAATGGTATTATACTAACGTATACGGAGTCCTCGCCTTCCGGAATTTGAATAAACTCACCCTGGACGTCCGTCAAGAAATCTTGATACTGTTTTGCAGTTCCGGATAAGGAATACGGGAAATTCAGGGGAGTACGAACGGGTTGGTTGGTACTTACGAGTATCAGCCCTCGGTCTCGATTTGCCTCAGATGCTTCGGAGTCGACCGCATCAATCGTGATGGTCGGAGCGGCTTCAATCACTAGAAATGGAGTCTCGGCGCGTCCGCCCCGCGGGTCCGTAAGAACTAGCTTGTAGCTGCCAAAAACGTCATCACCATCCGCCAGATCAAACATAATGGAAGCGTCGATTGGCGTTACCGCGCGGAACCTGCCAGCAATTGTAGCCGAACCAATAGGATCTGCGCAGCCATCACACTCGAGCGTCGCCGTCATGTCCGGACTCAATCCTTCGCCCGACACTTCTAAGAGGACCTGATCTCCCGTTATACCCTCGAACGGCTCGACGGCAATTTGGTCCGTCAGGGTCTGTATACCGTCATAAACAGTAAGCCAGTATAACCCACGGTCCAATTCCTGGTACAGCGATTTATCCTGCGCCTCAACTGTTAGTGATTCACGGTTCGTGAACGCTGCTTCAACGACGCCGCCCGCAATGCTGAAACGCTCACCGTCAACCAGTTGGCGTGACTCAGCAACCCTGACCGTGAGTGTGCCTGCAAAGTTGGCACCCAGCCAATCATTGAAAACGTCTCTTCCCTCGGTTGTCACATCAATCACTAGCTCGGCTTCCGCGTCCATTTCGAAACGGCTGTACCAAGCGATCGAGCCGATAGAATCCGCACCTGCAACTTCCCACTTGGCAGCGTTCTTAACAATGCTTTCCAGGTTGTGCAGGTCAATAGTTCCGTTCCATGCCATGGTACCCTGTAAGTCAAGCGTGAGGATCCCGCCGCTGCTTGAAATTGAGGCTCCGGCAGGCGCACTGAACAACGCCCCGTCTGAGTTCACAAATGTACCCTCACCATCCCGTGCTTGTAATCTCACGAAAGAGGACAGAAGCATCTCGCCGTTATTGCGGAAAGTAGAGGCCTCGTTGAGAGTAAAGCCAGACGAGCCACCGGTGACCACGCCGTCGTTGATAAACGTACCGCCGCCGCGAATCTCCTGACTTTGAACGAGATTGACGTAGCCCGCGTTCGTCAGCGTCCCTCCATTGAGTACGCCAGAACTCCAGGTAATGCCGGGCGCGGTAGAATTGATGGTCGTACCGGCCGGGTCCACAACGATGGAAGCCTCGTTTATGAGAAATGGCAAATGGATCAGAAATATCCCGCCGCCAGAGTGCGAAAGCGTCGGCGGCAATTTGAGGATCCCGCCAGACTGTTGAAACCCATTATTCGAAACCTCTGTACTCGCACCCGGCGCCGTGCTTAAAGAAACTCCCTCGATGAATTCCACGCCGCCTTCGAAATCAAGCCTCCCTTCCTGGACGTCTACTG
>CBDTVC010000327.1:0-4545 GCA_965363925.1 uncultured bacterium
AAACAGACGCTTTACCGTACCTCGCAGGATTCTCCCAATGTACGAGCCCTTGTTCGAGCGGCGGAAAAAGGGAAAGAGGTTGCGGTGCTGGTAGAAGTTAAAGCTCGATTCGACGAACAGAACAATATGGAATGGGGGCAGCAACTTGAGGCCGCCGGCGTTCATGTTACATACGGAGTCGTTGGACTTAAAACACATTGCAAGACAACGGTCGTAATGCGGCAGGAGGAGCAGGGCCTACGCGTGTATACGCACATCGGAACGGGCAACTACAACGCCACAACAGCGCGTCTGTATACTGACTTCGGATTGTTCACCTGCGACCCGACGATTGGCGCCGACGTCACAAATCTCTTCCATTGCATTACCGGCTATTCACCGGAGCAGCACTACGAGCGTTTGGTCGTTGCACCAAGAGACACGAGAGACACGTTTGTTCGGCACATCCGCACCGAGGTGCGTCTACACGCGGAGCGGGGTAACGGTTTGATCATGGCAAAGATGAATGCGCTGGATGACGTGGAGATTATCCGCGAATTGTATCGCGCGTCGGCGGCCGGCGTCCAAATTGATCTCATCATAAGAGGGCATTGTCGACTTCGGCCAGGCATTCCGGATGTTTCCGAGAATATTCGCGTGGTGTCGATCTTGGGGCGTTTTCTCGAGCATTCGCGCATCTTCTATTTCCACAATAACGAAGACCCGCGCGTGTTTATAAGCAGTGCAGATTGGCAGCGGCGTAACCTGGACGACCGAGTGGAAGCGGCGGTTCAAGTGTTGGATGTTTCTGCTCGACAACGGCTAATTGACTCGCTATTCCTGGCCATCGCTGATCAACGTCAGGCGTGGGACCTGGACGCGAACGGCACCTACCGGCTTCGCGTTCCCAACAATCAGACGCAGGAAATAAGTTACCAGGATCGGCTAATGCAGATGGCCCGGTTGGGCCAGACGACCATACCGCCCAGCGACGCTTGATGTCAAATCGGACATCCGAAACAGCGAGTGACGTGAGGTCAACGTCAGCTGACGAGATTGCTTTGACCAACCATCTCGACAACCTGGAGTGGACGAACGAGGGTGTGGTATTCCTTCTGGTTGCCAAGCCCGCGCCCGGCGTTCACGAGGTCGTGCCTAGCGTGACCGTTCACGAGGGTGTCGGGTTCGAGACGGATCACGAAAGAAAGTCCTATTACCGCGGTGTTTTGATGCCGGGGCGACAAGTGTCCGCAGTCTCGGTCGAGGTGTGTGCCGCATTTGGTGTCGACGCCGCTACTATTGGCGACAATCTTGTTACGAAGCACATTGACTTGAAGGGACTTGTTGCCGGCACGCAAATACTTGTCGGTCGCGATCTGATCCTGGAACGAACAAACATCCCACATCGTCCCTGCTTGTTATTTGCAGAAAGGGCAGGGTCAGTTGCCTACAACGTAGCACGTCTACACGATCAGAGAGGGGCACTTTTCAACGTTGTCCGTACCGGGATTGCCAAGGTTGGGGACAAGATTACCGTCGTAGCATGCTGAAGGTCGATGCAGTTCGAGACACCTTACGGTTTCCGCGACGAGGGAATCTGCGTCATTGGCTGTGCACCGAGGGCTTCGAGTTCCGGGAGGCGAGCAAGCGCAGAACCCGCAACGCGAGATCGAGCTGCTTCAGCGGCACGTGTTATTCGTTCGTAGTTGCCAGCTCGCCAAACGCGGCGATGCAATCGAATGATATTGTATTGAGTCTGACGGTACCAGCTTGGACTCTCTTTCTTCAAGCGCTGCATTTCGAAATACAACTTCTCCAATTCATCCACAGCTTCCCTGGTAAACCCAAAATCGACGGCCGACGCAACCAGCTCGTCATACCTCTTGTCAACGATTGTCTTTTCGGACTCATCATAGTAGGAGCCGTGAGTCCATGTTTTGGTTTCTGAGGGGTCGAAGTAGTCCAGATCAATCAAGCGCAACTTCTGAGCGGTGCCGAAGGGCAGGAAGAAATGTACCGGTTTGCGGCCGGAACGCGACACCAGTTTTACATCCGCACGTTCTGGAATGATGTTGCCCGTAACTTCCGGAAGATCGATGTGCGGATTGATCCGCTTGAAGCGAAGGTACGTAGTCGTGTCTTCAGGCAACGCGCGCCAGTCCTTCGGCAATAGAACCCGATCGGCTGATTCCAACAGATCACTGAGGAACAGGGTTGTGTTCGTGTTTAGCCGTACTCGTTCAACTATCCATGACTGGCTTGTATCGATTGGTACGTCGGCTGTCGCCTCAAGTGCTCCGAAAACGGACGGCACGTAATTTCGCGAGTGGGTCCCGAACGAGGTATTCTCAGTCACCTGATCAAAGCCCTCCGTTAGACCCCACAAGTATGCCGTAACAACCGTCGAATAGGCATCAAATAGGTCGTTGTCCGGATCCAGATAACGTTCGTAAAGTCGGAAGACATTGAACGGTCCTGCATGATAAGCCGAGATGCCCGGTATCTCGTGACCCATTGCATTCGAATAGGCTCGGACAACAGTGTACGAAGCCTCCATCGAGATCAGTGGATGCATTTCCTCCTGAACCCGAATCGTCTTTCCGGTTGCGGACTTCAGCGAGTAGTGATTAATGCCGAGTTCACGAAGGATACTAGGCATCAATTGATAACGGCTTCGGGCTCCAACGCGTGAGACCAAGGCGTCATTGTTGAAGGTTTCGACGGTTCCGATTTCTGTGGTCAGCAGACTAAGTCCGAGTGCACGCGCAAGGCGCACCTCATGTTCAACGGTTGCCGATTCACGCGAGCGCGCCTCAAGAATCTCGTTCCGTCGTCCCCACTTTACCGTTATAAACTGTCGGTCAATAGTTTTTGCGAGCTCGCGTACTATTTGACTGGTACGCGCACGCCGTTGAATGTCTATCTGATTCCAATCAGATTCACCGCCACGGTTGAATTCTGCGCGCGCAGAGTCAAGTGAGACGACCTGAATTAATCCCCCCGTTCGATTATCAATAATCCTCAGGGTGAAATTGTCATCGACGCCCTGTCGCGTTTCGTACAGAGAGATCAACTCCTGGAAATCGCGAGCGATTTTAGCGGACCGCGCGTCCGGTGTTCGGCTCTGATTCGAGAGATAGCGCTCGTAGACCTTCGAGGGGTGGATATCCGCATTGCGCAGAACCAAATCGTTTGATGCAGGAGCAAGTTCAACGATATCGTCTGACGTGACGATCGGAGAGCGAAAGAGCTCAAGCAAGCCTGCCGTGTCGCCTCCAACAATGGATGCAATTCCGCCGACGGATAGTAGCGCGAGAACCGCAATACCAACCAACGACGACCTAATAGACGTGTCGCCGCCGCGGCGCAGAAGCTTTGGCGGCTTCTGGCCCTCATCGGGATGGTTCGACGGTTCTTGTGGTTTAGGCATTTACGATCAGCCAATAATACTTGACAAGTACTTGGTATCGGCCAACACGGCCGGTCTCTATTATACGGGCCTTTCAGACGCTTGTCGAGCCCTTTCGACAAAATCTCTGAACAGAGGCTCTCCGAGCTCGCCCATTTGTTCTGGATGAAACTGCACGCCGAAAAGTGTACCGTCCGCGTTTTCCAGGCCTTCAACTACACCGTCGTGTGCTCGAGCGTTTACGATCAACCCGTCACCGACCTGTGCGAGGGCCTGGATATGCCGCGTATTAGTGTTTAACGACGTAGAGCCAATAATTCTCGCAAATCGGGTATCTGGTTCAATCTGGACATCATGCGTCGATGCTCCACGGCCTTTGCTGTGCGTCTGGATGCCCGGCTGTTGCTCTTCGACGTCTGCGTAGATCGTTCCGCCGTTGACAGCGCTGATAAGCTGCATGCCATAACAAATGCCGAATACGGGCCGCCGGGTGTTCGTAAATGCCGACAATATCCACTTATCAGTTTTCACACGACGCGGGTCGGTGGGCTTAATGTCGTCTGGCAACGATCCGATCAATCCATCTTCGATTGCTGGCCCACCTGTTATTATAAGTCCATCCAATAGGGCAGCAAGCTGAGTTGTCGCCTGTAGGCTACTTAATATCGGAAGAATGATGGGAATTCCACCTGCCTTTTCGACCGCGACAACGTAATCGTGGTCAAGTCTCTGTTCGTTATCGTTCAGCGACGTCGTGATACCGATAAGTGGAGATGCCATACTCGGAGGAACCAGTTGAATGGGTTGCAAGAAGTAGAAGCCGGCGGATATCCTGCCTTAATGAGTGGGCACACCGCGGCCGAATTCAGAAAACGTCGAGGGCGCTGATTGAAGACTTGTCGCCGCCGGGAGTACGTGGTAAACTCAGAAGCATATAGTCATCGAAGAACAAGCTGTTCGTAATGTTGAATTCCTGGTTTCGGACCATAGAGTGTAACTCACTCTTGATGGTCCTATTGGTTTGATCGTAATCCGATGTTGAGCTTCCGTGAATGACCTGCACGGTGGATCTCCCGCGAATCGACGCCAGTTTGATCGTCCGCATGACGATAGCGACCGATTCGTCAACGGGATACCCATGCAGGTCAATAGTTACT
>CBDTVC010000328.1:0-4544 GCA_965363925.1 uncultured bacterium
TGCCGGCGGCAACAGGAGGTGCGGCCACATTTGTCCAGAGTGTTGATGGGATTGAAGTGAGGGATCCCAACGGGAAATCGTACGACTTCCCCTTTCTCGGTGGACTCAACGTGCCGAGGCCGTCGTTTGTCGATATCGACGGCGACTCGGATCAAGATGTCTTTGTTCAAGAGTCGACTGGAGAGCTGATGTACTTCGAAAACGTCGGCACGCCGACTGCTCCTGACTTGCAATGGCGCACCAATACGTATGGTTCACTAGATATTGGCGAATGGTATCGGTTTGTCGATGTGGAGGGTGACGGTGATGAAGATATCCTTGCCGAGCAGCCTTACAGCTATATGGCATTGATCCGCAACATCGGCACAGCGGCGCAGGCAGAGTGGGAACTCGCCAACGATTCGCTTAGGGATGCGTCTGGCGTGCCCATCTTTGCCGACCGTCAAAATATTCCGAACGTAAACGATCTCGATTGTGACGGCCGATTGGATCTCTTCATCGGTCGCGTGGATGGGACCGTCCGCCACTTGGAAGCGAACGCTAAGGGTGGCGTGACGATTCCTCGTTTCGTTTTCCAAACGGACCGCTTTGAAGACATTGAAATTGTCGGTGAGCTTCAAGGCAGCCTTCACGGTGCCAACACCATGACGTTTTACGACTACGACCTCGATGGCGACAGGGACTTGTTCTGGGGCGACTTTTTCGAACCCGGTCTTCTCCTAATTCAGAATACGGGCACGTGCTCCAATCCGGTCCTTCAAAATCAACCCGTCCCGTTTCCTCGCAACAAACCGCTCGCAACTAGTGGCTACAACAACGCTGTGTTTGCGGATCTTGATGGAGACAAACAGAACGAAATGTACATCGGTGTCCTTGGAGGAGCGTTTAATCCGAACACGACAGCATCGGATAACTTCTACCAGTACACACAAGACGGAAACCCGGATAATTTCACGTTGGTCTCCAAGCGGTTTCTGAATGGCATCGATCTGGGTACTGAGAGCTACCCCACGTTCGCAGACCTTGACGGTGATGGCGATCTCGACATGGTATTGTCGAACAAAATTGACACCAATGATAATGCCCGCTCCAGTGTTGTCGTGTTTGCGAACAATGGCTCTACATCCGCGCCATCGTTTCAGCAGTCGGACACGCTTAAGCTGCACAACGCGTACCACCACGTACCAACATTTGGCGATCTTGACGGCGACGGCGACCTGGACATGATTGTTGGCACGTGGTCGAAGGGTATTGCCTACTATCGTAACGACGGTACGAAGGAGCGGTACAATTTCGTCGAGGTTGACACGAAGTACGTGACATTGACTCGCGGGAGTAATGCCGCACCGTCTTTGGTTGACGTGGATGAGGACGGTGACCTGGATCTCTTTGTTGGCGAGTCGTCTGGTGATATCAATTTTTTCAGGAATACGGGAACGGCGAAGGCACCCGCTTTTGTCCTGGAGTCGGATAAAGTTGGCGGAATAGATGCGGGGCGACGATCAGCACCAACGTTTGTTGATGTCGACTCTGATGGAAAAGTTGAGATGGTAGTCGGCCGAGACCGCGGAGCGCTGTTGGTTTTTGAAATCACAAAGACTGACCCGATGACGTTCGGCGAACCCACCACCCTCCCGATTGTCGTGCCTGAATTCAGCACACCAGCTATGGTCGACATCGATGCTGACGGCGACCTTGATGTGTTCGTGGGTAACATTGGCGGCGGTATTGTCTTTTTTGAGAATACAAGCAACTGAGTGAACGAGCTCGTCTCGATAAGCCTCCAGATGCACTTCTCCCACAAATCTTCTCGCTTTCTGGCGATGAGCAACCGACAAACGCCGGATAATTACGCTTGTTTGTTCTAACTTGAGGGCGACGATTATCGGGTTCCTTGTTGTGAGGCAGACCAGATTACGATCGTTCCTGGAAAGTGCGTGCCCACCACTAAGCCACGCACCGCTTTCCTCCAGACCACCTTCGGTTACAGACCACCACCGGTTCGTGCGAAAATTGGATAGATGGACGCTTGATCTTTTTCAACCGCGTTCTTCGAAGCCCTCTGCAATTATTACAGTTGATCACGCCAGTGTTGAACGGCGTCGAGAGTCACGCCGTGTTTCGGCTTCGGATAAGTACTGCCTGGACGAGATTGCTGTTCGCGCTGAACAACTGATGGATGGATTGGGTGAACAGCTTCTCGGCAAATCCCTGCGTGCACTTGGCTGGCGCTTTCGTTTCGACCGTGCAAAGACACGACTTGGTTGCTGTACCTGGTCAACTGGTGACAAGCCTGGCAAGGAGATATCGATCTCTCGACACTTTGCAGAGCTTTACGGCTGGAAGATGATGGAGGACGTCGTCCGGCACGAGATTGCTCACGCCATCGATGTTGAGACACGCGCAAAAACTGACCATAGCCGAACGTGGAAGCGTTGGGCCCGTCGATGCGGTGCAGATCCTACACGGCTGTACGAGGGCAACGAAATCAAAGCGCTGAAGCCAAAATTCCTTGGGTGCTGTTCAGCGTGCGGAACTGAGTACCCGTACTACCGCCGTCCGAAACGAGCGATCGCATGCGCAACCTGTTGCAAGCGATTTAATCGCGGACGCTATTCTGAACAGTTCCGGATTGTCCTGTACGAGGCTGATGCCTTTCCGGGTGTACAGCTTGGAATTTTCGGAAAGGTTGAAGAGTCGCGCAGCCGCCGCTAGTGTGGTCGACGCTGTGATCACTCCGTAGCAACTGGGCAAATCTGGCCTGTTGCAAACGGTTCATCGCAACCTGCCGACGTGCAGACCACTCGTTGGCAATGGGCGCGTGATCAATCTTACCAAGCGTAAACAAACGAACCAATCCAGACTGCAAGTCCAGGGCATCCAGTCCGTCGTCCATCATTTTCCGACCTTCAAAAACTGTCGGAATGTCGACCGGTTCGCTGTTGTCAAACTAACGCCTGGTCGGGGCGAAGTGAGCTCGGTGCCGTAACTGACGCTCTTTATCTCCGTAAAAACGGATGTCTAACCGAATGTGCACGAATAAGTAGGCAAGATCAGCCCTAAATGCGCCCTGCGGACAGCTGGCGGATTAATTACTTGTCCGGTTCCGGCGATACATTATTAAGCCCTAGTAACGCGTCTTCTGGCGCGACATGTTTTCGTAAAACCCTGACTACCAACCCCCTGGCCTTATGTCACAACCAGCAATCGATCGGGGCGAACTCGACCCGATCACGTTTCCACCCAGGGAAGTTCGCGAAGCCAATAGACGATTCTATCCTGGGCCGCGCGGTGACGTCCGGGAAGTCGTTCCAGTGTTCGACGACTCCGGGAACGATCGATCGAGAAATCGGGCCGCGAAAACTGGCGGGTCGGATCTGAATGTCGGATTAAAGGCCCTTTCTATTCAGGCGGGGCTCGAGCCTTATACCGGCTTACTGGATAATCGTACTGCCCGGCACCTGCTTCGCCGAACCGGCTTTGGTGCCACGACGGGCGACGTTGATCAGTTGTTGGGTGTTGAAGCGGCGACTGTCGTTGATGCAATCGTGGATGCTGCGATCAATGATCCTCTACCGGGTCGACCGTCCTGGATTAGTACTCCGATGCCACCGGAAAACGCCACAGAGCAAGAGTGGATGCTCTATAACGACTGGACGTTTATGCGACTCGACGAGTATCGAGTTGACTGGCTCCAGCAGATGGCCAGCGACGGGCTTCGGGAGAAGATGACGCTGTTTTGGCACGACCACTTTGCCACATCGCAGGACAAGTATTACCACGTTCAGATTGGTGAGCAAAATGTGCATCTGATGCGGACGCATATGCTCGGCAACTTCAAACAGTTCGTCAGCGAAATGGGACTTGACCCCGGCATGCTGGTTTTCCTGGACGGTGTAGAGAACCAGGCTGGCGCGCCAAACGAGAATTATGCGCGTGAACTCTGCGAGTTGTTCACCATGGGCATCACTGACAAGAATGGTGCACCAAACTATTCCCAGTCTGACATCACCGAAATTGCGCGGAGCCTCACCGGGTACATTGTCAATAGGGAATTTCAGGTTCAGTTTATTTCAGGTTGGCATGACGGTGGTCAAAAAGAGGTCTTTGGGCAGACTGGCAATTGGGGTTATGATGACATTGTTGACATTGTCTTCCAACAAAGAGAGCAGGAAACGGCCTGGTACATCTGCAAAAAATTGTATCAGGAATTCGTCTACGAAGTGGTTGACGATGTTGTCGTCCAAGGCCTTGCAGATCTTTTTATTTCCAGTGGCTGGTCGCTCGATGTTGTCGTCCGGACGCTCTTAAAGAGTGCTCATTTCTTCGACGTACAGGTCATCGGAGCGCGGATTACGAGCCCCGTTGAAATGATGGTTCGCTACTACAAGGAACTTGCCGGCGATCAGGCGGAACGCGGACACTATGTGATCGCAAACTGGGCCGGATGGGGCCTGGAGCAGCTGCTCGCCGTGGTGCCGAGCGTAAACGGTTGGCCCCGTCACCGCAACTGGATTTCAACGACCTCGGTCCCGGAACGATGG
>CBDTVC010000329.1:0-4543 GCA_965363925.1 uncultured bacterium
GCCACGGAGTCCGCACGAAGCGTCTGACGATCGTGCGCTAGCAGACGTTGTGTTCTGGCGCCATCGGGTCGGCCCGGTAGGGGGCTTAGGTTTGGCAAAGGGAATTTCGGCCGCCCGTTTAATGCCGGGACGTCGAGTTAAATGGGTGACCCAACGATCCGTGCGAACAATTCGAGCAATGAGGATTCTGCGTCTTGTGTCCGTCCGGCGTGTACGTCGGACGGTTGCACGACGGCTGAGCGAGGAGCGGTCATCCAATGAAATCGTTCGGAAGGCGGGAGCAGCCCGATGGCTCCCGCTTCCTTTCCGCCATGCGCGATGCTGCGCAATGCGTCCAATTCTCGCGCAACAAGTTCGATGTCAAGGCTTGGCCATTGCGCATGGAGCTTCGCGTCATCGATCGCAAAACGAATCCCAATAAATCCGCTTGTCCTGGAGTGAAGCACAACCCCGACAACCTGACTGGAGCCGACGTGAACGTGGGGGACAACGTGCAACAACGCGTAGTCGAAATCGAACCATCCGCTTTCATCTGTCCGCGAGCTGGCTTGCGCCGCGGAATCAGGAAACGTGGATGTGGGCGTCTTACTCGTCATCGACGGTACTGAAGGGTTTCGCTGTTTTTTGAGGTCACTGCCGCTTGAGCCTGTGCTGCCTCCGAAACAAATTGACGACTGCCGGTTAGTCTCGCAGCAAAGTATGCAACGTAGGCCTGCCTGTTTTCTTCTGCAGACGGGAAGGGCGGCGTGGTGCCTTCCGGTGCGTGCATCAGCAGCTCGTCAGGTATCGATGCGACAACGTCACGGATAGCATCCACGTCAAGGCGCTTGCTCAGACGGGAATCAGCGGCCAAAATGTCGCCGGCCAGCGGAAGCAACACATGTTGCTTGATCATGGCAAATGGAGTCTGTGCCTTTTCAGAATTGACGCTCGACCAATCATGATGAAAATACAGAGCGGCCCCATGATCAATTAGCCAGAGTTTTCGTTCGTGGACCATTAGGTTGGGATTGCGGATTGTACGATCGATGTTTGTCGTGAACCCATCGAGCCAAACGATATCCGCTGCGAGTTCCGGTGATACAAACTCTGCGCACGAAAGTGGATTGAAATTAAATGCCCCGTCCAGGTACTTCATTCCAACGTTTAATCCGACGCTGGCTTTCAGAATGTCTTGAATCTCTGGATCACGCTCGGTTCGACCGAAGCCTTCGCCAAGGTCGAGCAGGGCGAGTTCGGGAACCGGCAATTCAAGCAGGCGCGCTATTTCGCCAACAATGACTTCAGCAACAAGCGCTTTTGCTCCCTGCCCAGCACCTTTGAACTTTGTCACGAAGAGCTCAATTCCCTTATCGCCATCAGAACCCTCCACAACAGCCGGGAGCGAACCGCCTTCGCGTAGGGGTACTGCGTATCGCGTTGCTGTCAGGGTTCTCATTCGAGGAGTCAAGTTTCGAAGCCGAATAAACGGAATCGGCGGTAAGGAGTTTATCTGTTGTGAATCAATCCTTCTTGCTAATCGGAGTTAGCGGTTCTCTTTCCGAAATGTTGAACCGATCACCCTGTTTCGGGATGATGCAGTTCGTGCATTTAATTGCCTCGTTCGCCGTGTGATGGTATATCACTACGGTCTTCGCGTCAACCAATTTCGTCTTTTTCTTGACGATGTCGAGGAGCCACGGCGTTACAAAAGCGACATCAAGGTCTGATTGGTCAAGCAATGCGTTCGAGTCGTCTGTATCTCCAACAAAGTACAGCCGGACGCCGTGCCAATCGACAAGCCACGAACGGTGCGCTATGTCGGAATGCCGGGTGGTAATGGGTGTCACAACTGCAGTGTCCCACAACGTGTCGGCATCTGTTTCGAGAATTTTCCATCCGACTTGTTGTGCCAACGATTCGTCAAAATGATCCAGATGTCGATGCGTTATGAGGGCTGCAGCGCTGTCGTTCGGTACAAGATATTGAGCACCATATTCGTTGTAGCCGTATGCGCCCGACTGGTATGGGAAATCGGTGTACAGGGTGTGCTCGCCGTCCGTAATCTGCAAACCTTCATTACCTATGAAGGTAATTGTGAGCGTCTGCCCTTGGGCATTGCTAGCTACGAAAAGCAATAGAACCACCAGCGCAACGATGAGTCTTGGAGCAGGGCTGGCGTGTAACCTTTTCCGGTGTATTTCCAACGAATCAATCATCTGCTTCCTCGTGCCAGACTCGATAGATGCGACCGCCACTATCATCGGAAATCAGCATCGAACCGTCTTTCATCAACTCGATATCAACGGGCCGCCCCCAAACGGTTTCGCCCTGCAACCAGCCAGTCACAAACGGTTCGTAACTGGTAACCGTGTTGCCATCAAGTGTTGCAAGCATCACGCGATAACCGATCTTGTTTTTACGATTCCATGAACCGTGTTCGGCGACAAAAATTTGATTCTTGTAGTTGCTTGGGAAATTGGATCCGGTGTAGAACTCCATTCCAAGTGGGGCTACGTGTGGCCCGAGTTTCTGTGCCGGCGGTGAAAAGTCAGATGCGTTGGTATCGCCAGCAAACTCCGGATCCGCAACATCGCCAGCGTGAAAGTGGGGATAGCCGAAATGCATTCCTTGTTCGGGGGCATGGTTGAGCTCGCATGCGGGGACGTCATCACCCATCATGTCTCGCCCGTTGTCAGTAAACCAAAGTTCATTCGTCTCGGGGTGCCAATCAAAACCGACGCTATTTCGGACACCTCGGGCAAACGTTTCTAGTTCCGATCCGTCCGGATTCATCCGCATAATACTGGCATAAGGATCTCCAGGATCACAGATGTTGCAGGGTGCGCCAACCGGTACGTACAATTTGCCGTCAGGGCCAAATGCGATGAACTTCCATCCGTGATGTGTTTCGGACGGGAACGCATCAGAAACCAATACGGGTTCAGGCAGGCCGGGCTTGGGCCCGCCTCCGGATGCCGTCAGTCGGCTTGCAATGTTGTCGAACCGCCAAACCTTGTCCACCTCAGCTACAAACAATGCGTCGTTGTGCAACGCAATTCCGTTTGGCAGACTTAGCCCCGTCGCGAGGGTATCAACTGTTTCGGCATATCCGTCACCGTCTAGATCTCGCGCTGCATAGACATAGCCTTTCCGCCTGGAGCTAACGTACAGAGTGCCATCATCCGACATCACGATCATCCGGGCATTCGGGATTCCGGATGCATAGAGTGCCGCACGAAACCCCTCTGGCAAAACGAGCTTGGCGAGGCTCGAATCGGTAAACGCTGGACTACCCGCATCGGAAGGGACAACGATCGGCGTTCGCTCACTTTCCGAACCGGGCCCCTCGCAGGCGACCATGGCGAAAACAAGTAGCAATACGGAAGCAGTTGTTGCTGTGCGGATGTTCATTGCGAAGGGCGGGTGCTGGGGTTTGGGCTGGGCTTTGGCTTTGGGCTGGGCTTTGGCTTAGGGCGCTGGACTTCGCGCCGGGGTTTGGTACCGAAAATCCGGGGTCGAAGATACCGGGCGCGGCAGCAATAGTTCGACAACCGAATAAGCCGATTGAGTCCGCTAGCGACGAGCGCCAATCCGAGCATCGATTGCGCTTAGATCAACTAATATACCTCGATATGGTTCACAAGCGTTGGGGTTTGATTTGATTTGCGGCAAGGCTCTCGCCGGGCGCTTGCGGATTGTTTGTGCATCTCACGCAATTCGTGAACCGGAGGCAAATGATAGTGCGACGTTTTTCATGAGAGGTCGCCAGAACGGAAGAAATTGGCCATGAGAGATCGATTGTCACGGTCTTGAGACGTGCCGGAGAAGGCTTGTTTCTCCAGATTCCTGATCATTTGTGGGTAAAATTTGACCGATTTGAGTGGTTAAGTTCGCTATCCTTTATAGGAGCGGCTGAACGGCCAGGCTTGAGCGTAAAACTATGCTTGGCCGACCTCAGGGCCATAACAATTACTTGCCATGACATCCGTAGAAAAGAGTGTTGATCTGCCTGAAGGGGAAGTCACGCAGCTGCTGGTTCGGTTACGTGATGGCGATAGTGCCGCGCTTGAAAGGCTCATGCCCCTGATGTACGATGAATTGCGCTCGCTTGCCGGGCGCCACATGCGCCGAGAGTACAGCAATCATACACTTTGTGCAACGGAGCTGGTCAACGAAGTCTACCTCAAGCTGGTAAATCAACAACGTCTTGACGTCGGGCATCGCACACAGTTTATTGCGATGGTTAGTCAGACCATGCGAAACTTTCTAATCGATTACGCCCGCGGCAAAAAGCGACTAAAGCGTGGAGAGGGAATCGCACCAATCCCGCTTGAAGACGTTGAGCACTTTTTGACGGATAAAGAGGCGGATGAGATTATCGCCCTCGACGACGCGCTCGAACGGCTGGAAAAACTCGATGAGCGAGCGGGAATGGTCGTGCAGTATCGATTCTTTGGCGGCCTGACTCTACAAGAGACCGCTGATACTCTTGGGCTTTCAGTGAAGTCGGTTCAACGGGCGTGGATCGCGGGTCGGGCGTGGCTTCGGAAAGAAGTGGCGG